>NZ_JAJSLU010000004.1:107637-146378 GCF_023063025.1 Pseudomonas sp. YL2
CCCCCACAAACCGCTTGGGGGGGGCGGCCTTGCGGGCGAGGAGCCCATGCGAGGCAACGTTTTTCCCGAATGACACCCCGCCTCCGCGAGCAAGCCCGCTCCCACAGGGGATCAGCGAATTTTCCAATATTGCGAGCAACTGGAGACTTTCATGAGCCAGGCAGATTTCATCATCATCGGCGGCGGGATTGCCGGCGCTTCCACCGGTTTCTGGCTGTCGCCCCACGCCAAAGTGATCGTGCTCGAACGTGAATCGCACCCGGCCTATCACTCCACCGGGCGTTCTGCCGCGCTGTACACCGCCGCCTACGGTACGCCGCAGGTGCGCGCGCTGACACTGGCCAGCCGTGAGTTTTTCGACCATCCGCCGAGCGGCTTCTGCGAGCATCCATTGCTCACGCCGCGCGGCGAAATGACCGTGGACTTCAGCGGTGACGCCGCCGAGCTGAACAACCAGTACCTCAGCGCTAAAGCCACAGTGCCAGAAATGCAGTTGCTCAGCGCCGACGAAGCCTGCGCCCGTCTGCCGATCCTGCGTCGGGAAAAAGTCCACGGCGCGATCTACGATCCGACCGCCAGTGACATCGACACCGACGCCCTGCATCAGGGCTACCTGCGCGGTATCCGCCGCAACAACGGCGAGGTGCGCACCGATTGCGAGGTGCTGGGCCTGACGCGCGACGCCGCTGGCCTCTGGCAGGTGCAAACCAACGGTCAGACCTTCAGCGCGCCGGTCATCATCAACGCCGCCGGCGCCTGGGCTGACCAGATCGGCGCGCTGGCTGGCGCCCAGGCGCTGGGCCTGCAACCGAAACGCCGTGCGGCGTTCATTTTCGCCGGCCCCGAGGGCGTGGACATTCATCACTGGCCGATGCTGGTCAGCCTCGACGAATCGTTCTACATGAAACCCGACGCCGGGATGTTCCTCGGCTCGCCGGCCAACGCCGACCCGGTCGAACCGCATGACGTGCAACCGGAAGAGTTGGACATCGCCATGGGCATCTATCAGATCGAAGAGGCCACGACCCTGACCATTCGCCGCCCGACCCGCACCTGGGCCGGACTGCGCAGCTTCGTCGCCGACGGTGATCTGCTCAGCGGTTTCGATCCGCAGGTGCCGGGGCTGTTCTGGGTCGCGGCCCAGGGCGGTTACGGTATTCAGACGTCACCGGCCATGGGCCAGGCCAGCGCGGCATTGGTGCGTGGTCAGCCGTTGCCTGAGTCGTTGCAGCAGTTCGGCCTGAGCAGCGCCATGCTCTCCCCTTCACGACTGCGCTGATGCCCCCTGCGGATGACGCGCCCAACGGATTGCGGCACACTCGCAGCGCCCCCGTGCACGGGGGCGCTGACGCTGCCTGGAGCTCCACAAACATGACCGCCCCCGAATTCGATCCGGCCCTGGATAACTTCCGTGCCATCGCCGACGCCATCGCCACGCTGTTCTTTCCCCACGCCGAAGTGGTGCTGCACGACCTGCGCACGCAGAAGGTCGACTACATCGCCAACAACCTGTCCAAGCGCGAGATCGGCGACGATTCATCGCTTGAAGACATGCTCAGCGAGGAGGTCAGCGAGCGCAACATCGGCCCGTACGAAAAGCTCAATTGGGACGGCCAGAAAATCCGCAGCCTGAGCACCGTGCTGCGCGACCACGATGAGCGGCCACTGGCGGTGCTGTGCATCAACCTGAATATTTCGTTGTTCGAGAATGCCAAGGCCGCGCTGGATCTGTTCCTGTCGCCGAGCAAACTGATCCCGCAGCCGGATTCACTGTTTCGCGATGACTGGCAGGAACGCATCAACACCTTCCTCCACGCCTGGCTGCGCGAGCGCCAGCTGAGCCTGAATCTGCTGACCCGCGATCACAAGCGCGAACTGGTTCTGGCGCTGCACGCTGAAGGCGCGTTCAAGGGCAAGAGCGCCTCGAACTATGTGGCCAATGTGCTGAACATGGGGCGGGCGACGGTGTACAAGCATTTGAAGGAATTGAAGGGCTAGGATCCATAAGCTGTATTGCCTGATCCGTCCCTTTCGGGAGCAAGCCCCCTCCCACATTTGAATGCGTTCCCCTGTGGGAGGGGGCTTGCTCCCGAAGGCGGACTATCAGTCGCCGTAGATGTCGGACTTGAAATACTTCTGGGAAATCTTCTGATACTCGCCACTCGCCCGAATCCCGTCGATGGCCGTGTTCAACTCGCTGACCAACTCGGTATTGCCCTTGCGCACCGCGATCCCCGCGCCTTCGCCCACGTACTTCGGATCCTTCAGCTCCGGCCCGACAAACGCGTAGCCCTTGCCGCGCGGCATCGACAGGAAATCGTTCAGCGGAATGGTGTCGGCGAAAATCGCATCCAGCCGCCCGGCCGCCAGGTCCATGTAGATTTCTTCGTTATTGCCGTAGCGCTTGACGTTGATGCCCTTCGGTTCGAACACCTCGGTAGCATAACGGTCGGTGGTGGTGGCGCGCTGCACGCCGACGGTCTTGCCCTTGAGGCTGGCGTACTGGTCATCGACCGTGGCGCCTTCCTTCATCACCAGTCGCGACGACGTGAAGTAGTACTTGTGGGTGAAATCCACCGACTTCTTGCGGTCTTCGTTGATGGTCATCGACGACAGCGCCATGTCGATTTTCTTCACTTTCAGCGAAGGGATCAGGCCATCGAACTCACCCTCGACCCACACACACTTGACCTTCATCTGCGCGCACAGGGCGTTGCCGATGTCGTAGTCGAAACCGACGATTTCACCCTTGTCGGTTTTCGAAGCGAACGGTGGATAAGCGGCCTCGATGCCGATGCGCAGGGTCTTCTCGGCGGCAAACGAGCTGGCGCACGCCAACAGGCTCAGGGCCAGACCGGTAATCAGGGGGAGTTTCTTCATGTTCGTTCTCTCGCGGGTTGTTGTTGGTTTGGCAAGACGAAGAAGAGCAGCTGGGAGCAGGGAGCTACGAGCGGCAAGATTGAAGCTTTTTGTACTTGGAAATCCATATTGGACTTATAGGTACAAGCCGTCAATTAGGGAAGAGAGTGTGTCTGCGAGGTTTTTGGTGTTACAGATGGCCCCTTCGCGAGCAAGCCCGCTCCCACATTGGAATGCGTTCTCCTGTGGGAGCGAGCCTGCTCGCGAAGACGGACTTGAAGGCGCTATAAAAACTATTTTTTCCAGCGATCCGCAGCGGCATGATCACTGTCACGCCCCTCGACCCAGCGCGGGCCGTCACTGGTGTTTTCTTTCTTCCAGAACGGCGCGCGGGTTTTCAGGTAGTCCATGACAAAGGCGCAGGCGTCGAACGCCGCCTGGCGATGGGCACTGGCCGCACCGACAAACACGATCGGCTCGCCAGGCTCCAGCGCGCCGATGCGGTGCAGCACTTCCAGCTTCAACAGCGGCCAGCGCTGCTCGGCCTCGACGGCGATCTTGCCAAGGGCTTTTTCGGTCATGCCCGGATAATGCTCGAGGAACATACCCGCCACATCCAGACCGTCGTTGAAGTCGCGCACGTAGCCGACAAAACTCACCACCGCGCCGACACCGACATTCGCCGCGTGCATCGCGTTGACTTCAGCGCCGGGATCGAACGCCGTGGACTGCACTCGAATCGCCATGCCTCAGCCTCCGGTCACGGTGGGGAAAAACGCCACTTCGTCGCCATCGCTCACCGGCTCGTCGAGCGGGCACAGGTCTTCGTTGCGTGCGCACATCAGGTTCTGTTCGCTCAGCACTTCGGCGCCCTCGCGTTGCGCGAGCAGCGCACGCACAGCGTCGACCGTGGCGAAATCGCCTTCGACCTCGACCGAGTCCACGCCCAGCGCTTCACGATAACGGGCAAAGAATTTAACCGTCAGCTTCATGGCTGCTCCGCCTGAAAATGCCCGCTCTTGCCGCCGACCTTCTCCAGCAGACGCACGCTTTCGATGATCATGCCGCGATCCACCGCTTTGCACATGTCATAGATGGTCAGTGCGGCGACGCTGGCAGCGGTCAGTGCTTCCATCTCTACGCCGGTCTGCCCTGACAGCTTGCAGCGGGCGACGATGCGCACGCTGTCGTCACCTTCAGCGCTGAGTTCAACCTTGACCCCGGTGAGCATCAGCGGATGGCACAGCGGGATCAGATCACTGGTTTTCTTCGCCGCCTGAATGCCGGCAATGCGCGCCACGGCAAACACGTCGCCCTTGGGATGGCCGCCGCTGACGATCATCTGCAGGGTTTCGGGGAGCATGCGCACCAGCGCTTGGGCTGTCGCCTCACGGAACGTCACGGCTTTTTCGGTGACGTCGACCATGTTGGCGCGACCTTGGGAATCGAGATGAGTCAGCACGGGATTACTCCTGATCAGGAGCAGGGATTGTAAACCTGTGGGTCAAATATCTGCGAGTGAGATTACTGTTGCCCCGCAAATCCCCTGTAGGAGTGAGCCTGCTCGCGATAGCGGTGTATCAGTCGACAATTATGCTGAATGTCACACCGCTATCGCGAGCAGGCTCACTCCTACAATGGCCTTGCGTTTATCCATAAAAAAAAGGGCGGCTGTCAGGCCGCCCGGTTTTGTTGGAAGGGTTACAGATGCGATTCGGCGTATTCGGCCAGAATCGAGCGTGGCACCCCTTGCAGGGTGATGTGCACCCCGTTGGGGAAATCCTTGAAGCGTTCGGTCAGGTAGGTCAGCCCGGAGCTGGTCGCGGACAGGTAAGGGGTATCGATCTGTGCCAGGTTGCCCAGGCACACCACTTTGGAACCGGCGCCGGCCCGGGTGATGATGGTTTTCATCTGGTGCGGCGTGAGGTTCTGGCATTCGTCGATCAGGATCAGGCTCTGCTGGAAGCTGCGACCACGAATGTAGTTGAGCGATTTGAACTGCAACGGCACTTTGCTGAGGATGTAATCGACGCTGCCATGGGTGTTTTCGTCATCCATGTGCAAGGCTTCGAGGTTGTCGGTGATGGCGCCCAGCCAAGGCTCCATTTTTTCCGCTTCGGTGCCGGGCAGGAAGCCGATTTCCTGGTCCAGGCCCTGCACGCTACGGGTCGCAATGATCCGGCGATAGCGCTTGCTGACCATGGTCTGCTCGATCGCCGCAGCCAGCGCCAGAATGGTTTTACCGGAGCCGGCGGCACCCGACAGGTTGACCAGGTGAATGTCCGGATCCAGCAACGCATACAGCGCCAGGCTCTGATAGATGTCGCGCGGTTTGAGGCCCCAGGCTTCCTGATGCAGCAGCGGTTCCTGATGCAGGTCGAGGATCAGCAGTTTGTCTTCCTGGATTTCCTTGATCCAGCCGACAAAGCCTTGTTCGTCAATGATGAACTCGTTGATGTGCACCGCCGGCAGGTTATCGATCAACTGCACCTGATGCCAGGTGCGGCCGTGATCCTGACGGGTTTCGACCTTGCTCACGCGGTCCCAAAAGGAGCCGGTCATGTTGTGGTAGCCGTTGGGCAGCAGGGATACGTCGTCGACCAACTGGTCGGTGCTGTAGTCCTCGGCATCGATCCCGCAGGCGCGCGCTTTGAGGCGCATGTTGATGTCTTTGGTGACCAGCACCACGGCCTTCTTCGGATCACGGGTGTGCAGGTCGATCAGTTGGTTGATGATTTTGTTGTCGTTCAGATGCTCGGGCAGAATCAGGTTCGACTCGGCCTGTTTGCTCATCAGAATTGACAGCAAGCCCTTTGGGCCGCCCTTGCCGCGCTGGATCGGCACACCCAGTTCAACGTCCTCGGGGGAGGCATCGCCCAGGGTCTTGTCGATCAGCCGGATCGCCTGGCGGCATTCGGCAGCAACGCTGTGATGGCCGCTCTTGAGCTTGTCCAGCTCTTCGAGCACGGTCATCGGGATCGCGACGTGGTGTTCTTCGAAATTCAGCAGGGCATTTGGATCGTGAATCAATACGTTGGTATCGAGTACATAAAGGATTGGCTGGTTGGAAGAAGGGCTACGTCCGTGATCATCCATACTCGGTCACCTTTGTGGGAGCCATTCGACGCAATACCTGGGCGGTGCTGCGCCTCGAAGTGACTGCCGAATCCATCCACGAGGGCCTGGATGAACTGCACACAAAAGGAGTCTTGGAAGACGCCACCTGTGTTGCAGGTTTCGGCGGTCTGTCTTCGTAATACTCCAAAACCCATGACATAAAAAAGCACTTTGACGGTTTTTTTAAGTTTATTTTGCAGAGTGACGAAAAGCCCTTGGCGGACCGTCCAGACCCCGCTAAAGTCGGAAGTCCGCCTGCATCGAATTCTCTAGAAAAATCGCCCCAAGCCTAATGTTTCCGGGCTTTTTCCGTTTATCAGCGAAACCCGTCCTGACAGTCTTCAAAGCCGATGCCGCTTTGCGCAGTTTGCGTGATCAGCCACGGCAACGCGGTCTTCACCGCATCCTGTTTCATGTTGAAATTGATCACCCCGTGACGCCACAGCAGCATCAGGGTCAGCACCCGCTGCGCACTCTGCGCGCCCTTGAGCTTGCCGGCGCCGTCCTGGGCATCGATGTCCCACAGCGCCACTTGCAGGCCCTGATTGCGGAAGAAGCTGCCAGCATCACTGCGGCGCTGTCCCTCCGGCGGACGGAACAGCGGCACGTAGTTTTCCGGCAACTTGTTCTTCACCAGATCGGCGCTGCGGCGCACCGAGTCCTGCCAGTCCTGCCAATAGCTGTGGGAACGGAACTCCCAACCCTGCACGCCCACACACTGTTTCGAGAACTCCGATTGCAGGTTGCTCACCGAGCGATCAGCGAGCCGCGCCTGCACATCCTTGCCCAACAGGAAGAACGTGCCGCTGAGATTGGATTTGCGCAGGTAGTCGGCAATCCAGTCGGTGTTGTCCGGCTGCAGATTGGCGGCGCTGTCGAAGCTCAGCAGAAACAGTCGATCGTGCATCTCGTCGCCGTTGCGCTCGTAGTCGCCGAATTGATCGACTTCGCTGCTGGTTTGCGGCGACAGCGCGGCCTTGCGCATCAGCTCGTCCAGATACTGCAGATGAAACAACCGGCTCGGCTCGGCCCACTTGGTGTAATAGCTGTCGTCGCTGACCACGAACTTGGCGGCCTGCTCGCGCAGGGTCGGCAGGTCTTCGACGAGGAAGCAGAACGAGGCATCCTGATCGCAGCTCTGCTGGGCGAAGTTGTAGTTGGCCAACAGACGTTCCCAGAGACGCTGGCGCAGGCGGCTGATCGCGTCGACGTTGACCGTGCGCAGCCCAAGGCGCTGGGCCAGCGCGGCCTCGTCCAGCGCCTCGGTGCCGAGCAGGCCCCGGGCGAACATGAGGATTTCCGCGCGCGAGGCGACGTCGAACAGCGTCGGGCTGCTCAGTTGCTCCGGCCAGGTGCTGCGATCCAGCGTCGCCACATCGCCCGGCGCCGCCATGGCCCCGAAGCTCAACAGCCACGCGGTGAATAAAAGAACAATGCGCAAAGGGGTGTCTCCATAACCAAACCCGCGCGGCACTATAGCTGATCCCGCACGATTCCCCGCAGCCACTCCGATTCCCTGTGGGAGGGGGCTTGCTCCCGAATGCGGTGTGTCATTCAGTAAATATGGCGACTGACACGGCCTCTTCGGGAGCAAGCCCCCTCCCACAGGGAAATGTGGCGAGCCGTCGATCACCTATGGACTTGATAGCTGGAGTCCACTCGGCCAACCCCCTAGAATCGCCCCCACGATTAAAGGAGACGACTTCATGCTGATGGTGATTTCCCCCGCCAAGACCCTCGATTACGAAACACCGCCGGCGACCCAGCGCTTCACCCAGCCGCAATACCTCGATCATTCTCAGGAGCTGATCCAGCAGCTACGCGAACTGAGCCCGGCACAGATCAGCGAACTGATGCACGTGTCCGACAAGATCGGCGGCCTGAATGCCGCGCGTTTCGGCAGCTGGACGCCCGCCTTCACCCCGGAAAACGCCAAGCAGGCGCTGCTCGCGTTCAAGGGTGACGTATACACCGGCCTCGACGCGCAATCGTTCAGCGAAGCTCAGTTCGACTACGCGCAAAAGCACCTGCGCATGCTCTCCGGCCTCTATGGTCTGCTGCGTCCGCTGGACCTGATGCAGCCGTATCGTCTGGAAATGGGCACCAAACTGGCCAACGCCCGTGGCAAGGACCTGTACGCGTTCTGGGGCACCCGCATCAGCGAATGGCTCAACGAAGCGCTCGTCGAGCAAGGCGACGATGTGCTGCTGAACCTGGCGTCCAACGAGTACTTTTCGGCGGTCAAACGCAGCGCCCTGAACGCGCGGATCATCAGCACCGATTTCAAGGACCTGAAGAACGGCCAGTACAAGATCATCAGCTTCTACGCGAAGAAGGCCCGCGGCCTGATGAGCCGTTTCGTGATTCAGGAAAAAATCAACGATCCTGCCCTGCTCAAGCAGTTCGATGTGCAGGGTTATCGCTACAGTGCCGAGCAATCGAAACCGGACAATCTGGTGTTTCTGCGGGACCACGCCCCGGAATAAAGCATGCCCATTGCACGACTCTTTCTATAAAGAGTCGTGCAGCTCGCACGACGTCAAAAATCCCTCGCAACATTTCGCCGTTTTATTGGCGCCATAAAATCGTCCTGCCCAATTCTAATTTTAGTTTCACTCGACAGCCGCACTTTTTTTCAGTAGTGGCACATAAATTTTTTTACGGTAGTGGCACAAAACTATCTAGCTCGATTACGCACCGATTAACAAAGGCCCAAATCGAAAGTGCTATCAAATTGAGACCAGTGCCATCTTTGGCAATATTTCAAAAAATTTCAGATTTCGCGATGAGCGGGTAGGAACTATGTCCAAATGCATAGCTCATACCACCGGTAACGATTCTCGCCGAGTTTGTACGAGATAACTTACGCAGAGCGGAGAGCCATGTAACCAAGTTGTCACAGCAACTTGCCTAGATGGTTCACTCATCTGATCAACTAACGATGGATAGGTGATACGCACCATAAACATCCTCTACAAGGCCAAGGCTGCGCCCCTGTAATTGTGCTCGCCTGAGCACCCAACCGCTTGATCTACGGGCCTTTCGTCCGACATCAGGTGGACTGAACACATGCACAAGAGTCTTCCAGCAAGAAGATCCGCTGCATAACAGGGCAAGTCATAACAACTAAGGCCTAGTTGCGCACATCTTGAGTGCACTTATTTAGACACTCGGAACTTAGTATGCCTGCACACGGCATTGTGGCGCCTGTATGCCGCACTTTCGAGTGCACTATGACCGCTGAACACCATTAACTCCGGCCATCTAATGGCTTGATAAAACACAGAGGTAATTGCGATGCGCATCAGCATATTTGGTTTGGGTTACGTTGGCGCGGTATGTGCCGGTTGCCTGTCTGCACGGGGCCATGACGTCGTTGGCGTCGATGTTGCCAAAGACAAGATCGACATGATCAACGCCGGCAAGTCGCCGATTGTTGAACCGGGCCTGGGCGAACTTCTGGCTCAGGGTATCGAGACCGGTCGTCTGCGCGGTACGACCAACTTCGCCGAGGCGATTCGTGACACCGACCTGTCGATGATCTGCGTCGGTACGCCGAGCAAGAAGAACGGCGACCTGGAACTGAACTACATCGAGGCCGTGTGCCGCGAGATCGGTTTCGTGCTGCGTGAAAAATCCACCCGCCACACCATCGTGGTGCGCAGCACCGTGCTGCCGGGCACCGTTGCCAACGTGGTGATCCCGATCCTCGAAGACTGCTCGGGCAAGAAGGCCGGTGTCGACTTCGGCGTCGCGGTCAACCCGGAATTCCTGCGTGAATCCACCGCGATCAAGGACTACGACCTGCCACCGATGACCGTCATCGGCGAGTTCGACAAAGCCTCGGGCGACGTTCTGCAATCGCTGTACGAAGAACTCGACGCGCCGATCATCCGCAGGGACATCGCGGTCGCCGAGATGATCAAGTACACCTGCAACGTCTGGCACGCGACCAAAGTGACCTTCGCCAACGAGATCGGCAACATCGCCAAAGCGGTCGGCGTCGATGGCCGTGAAGTGATGGACGTGGTCTGCCAGGACAAGACCCTCAACCTGTCCCAGTACTACATGCGTCCGGGCTTCGCCTTCGGTGGTTCGTGCCTGCCCAAAGACGTGCGCGCCCTGACCTACCGTGCAAGTTCGCTTGACGTCGAAGCACCGTTGCTCAACTCGCTGATGCGCAGTAACGAATCGCAAGTGCAGAACGCCTTCGACATCGTTGAAAGCCACGACAAACGCAAAGTCGCCCTGCTCGGCCTGAGCTTCAAGGCCGGTACCGACGACCTGCGCGAAAGTCCGCTGGTGGAACTGGCCGAAATGCTGATCGGCAAGGGCTACGACCTGAGCATCTACGACAGCAACGTCGAGTACGCCCGTGTTCACGGCGCGAACAAGGACTACATCGAGTCGAAGATCCCGCACGTGTCGTCCCTGCTCAACTCGGACTTCGATTCGGTGATCGACAACTCCGACGTGATCATCCTCGGCAACCGCGACGAGAAGTTCCGCTCGCTGGCCCAGGAAGCACCGCAGGGCAAACAGGTCATCGACCTGGTCGGCTTCATGGCCAAAGCCACCAACCCGGGTACTCGCACTGAAGGTATCTGCTGGTAAAGCAGCGCCAAGCGACAAGCCTCGAGCTGCAAGCAAAGCGTTTCGCTTGCAGCTTGAAGCTTGCAGCTCGAAGCCTCTCTTACCTTGGATGACGTCGATGACCAAGCTCAAACATTTCTTTCTGCAATCCGCCGGCTGGCTTTTGTTTCTGAGCCTGTTGTTGGGCCTGGCCTTGATGCTGCCCACGTCCACGTTCGACTCCGAGTCGAAGGACTTTATTTTCCTGATTGGCGCCGTGGGTATCTGGCGCTACTCGATGGGTGCAACGCACTTTGTGCGCGGCATGATTTTTCTCTACATCGTTTACCCGCACCTGCGCCGCAAAGTGCGCAAGCTGGGTAAGGCGGCGGACCCGTCGCATGTGTTTCTGATGGTCACCAGTTTCCGTATCGACGCGCTGACCACCGCACAGGTCTACAGCTCGGTGATCCGCGAAGCCATCGACTGCGAACTGCCGACCACCGTGGTCTGCTCGATCGTCGAAATGTCCGATGAGCTGCTGGTGAAAGCGCTGTGGGCGCGGATGAATCCGCCAGACCGCGTGAAGCTCGACTTCGTGCGCATTCCCGGCACCGGCAAGCGCGATGGCCTGGCCTACGGTTTCCGCGCAATCTCCCGTCACCTGCCAGACGACCGCGCCGTGGTGGCCGTGATCGACGGCGACACCGTGCTCGGCGAAGGCACCGTACGCAAGACCGTGCCGTGGTTCCAGCTGTTCGGCAATGTCGGCGGCCTGACCACCAACGAGTTCTGCGAAGTGCGCGGCGGCTACATCATGAGCGAATGGCACAAGCTGCGTTTCGCCCAGCGCCACATCAACATGTGCTCGATGGCCCTGTCCAAGCGCGTGCTGACCATGACCGGGCGCATGTCGGTGTTCCGTGCCACCGTGGTCACCGACCCGGAATTCATCGCCGACGTCGAAAGCGACTCGCTGCAACACTGGCGCCTGGGCCGTTTCAAGTTTCTCACCGGCGACGACAAGTCGAGCTGGTTCAGCCTGATGCGCCTGGGTTACGACACCTTTTACGTGCCGGACGCCGCGATCAACACCGTTGAGCATCCGCCGGAAAAGAGCTTCATCAAGGCCAGCCGCAAACTGATGTTCCGCTGGTACGGGAACAACCTGCGCCAGAACTCGCGAGCGCTGGGCCTAGGTGTGAAACGCCTCGGCGCCTTCACCTCGGTGGTGCTGTTCGATCAGCGCGTTTCGATGTGGACGTCGTTGCTGGGCCTGACCGTGGCGATCATCGCCAGCTTCAAGTACGGCGGCGCGTTCATCCTCGCCTACCTGCTGTGGATCGGCATCACCCGCCTGATTCTGACCCTGCTGCTGTCGTGCTCCGGTCACCGGATCGGCCCGGCCTATCCCGTGATTCTGTATTACAACCAGATCGTCGGTGCGCTGGTGAAGATCTACGTGTTCTTCCGCCTCGACCAGCAATCCTGGACGCGCCAACCCACTTCCCTGACCCGTGATCTCGCCAGCTTTCAACGTTGGTTCAACACCTGGTCGTCTCGGACCATGACCTTCTCCGCCGGCAGCATTTTCGTCGCCGTGCTGCTGATGATGGTCTGACCTGCCCCTATTGAATTAACAAGGAAATCGCCCCCATGAATACCGCCGTCAACGCCAACGTAGTGCATGAATCCGAAGCCCAGCGTCAGCACGCCCGAGTGAAAATCCCGGCCAAACTGCGTTTCTTCGGCCCGGACCGGACGCCGGTCGAAGCGCGGGTCCTCGACCTGTCCGCCGGTGGTCTGGCGTTTAACGCCGGGCAACTGCCGCTGACTATCGGCGAGGTGTACAAGGCACGCCTGCAATTCGTCATCGACAACCTCGGTCTGGCCATGGACGTCGAACTTCAAGTGCGCTCCTACGATCGCCAGAGCGGCCGCGCCGGTTGCCAGTTCCAGAACCTTGAGCCGCAGGACATCTCCACCCTGCGCCACCTGATCACTTCGCACCTGGCCGGCGACATCGTCAGCATGGGTGAAGTGCTGGCGACCCTGCAACGCGACAACTTCACCAAGGCGCGCAAGGTCAAGGACGGCGGGAGCGGCATGACCCCGTTCGGGCGTCTGAAAGCCGTGACTTTCAGCGCTGGCATTTTCGCCATCGGTCTGGTCGCTTTCGGTTTCGTCTTCAAGTCGGTGTACGGCATGTACTTCGTCAGCCACGCGCAAGCAGGTCTGGTCAGCGTGCCGGGAATGAACATCACCATGCCGCGTGACGGCACCGTGCAGAGCCTGGTCAAGTCCGACGGCGTCGCCGCCAAAGGCGCCCCGCTGGCGACCTTCAGCACCAGCATGCTCGACGTGCTCAAGGGCCATCTGGACGAAGACCAGTTGCAACCGGCCAAGGTTGAAGAACTGTTCGGCAAGCAGATGACCGGCACCCTGACCTCGCCGTGCGATTGCACCGTGGCCCAGCAACTGGTGGCTGACGGTCAGTACGCCAGCAAGGGCGACGTGATCTTCACTCTGGTACCGCGCAATACACAGGCCACCGTCGATGCACGCTTCTCCTATCGCCAGTTCGGCGACGTGCGTCCGGGTACGCGAGTGAGCTTCCAGATCGCCGGCGAAGACCAGACCCGCACCGGCAAGATCGTCAGCAGCACCAGCCTGAAAAGTGCCGACCTGTCCTCCGACATCCGCGTACAGATCCAGCCTGACGAGCCGCTGGACAGCAGCTTCGCCGGCCGCCCGGTGGAAGTGAACAGCGATCGTGGTCCGAACCTGAACTGGCTGATCGACAAAGCCATGGCCGCCGGTCTTTAAGTCGAGGACATGCCTGTGACTACTCCACCCATCCTGAAAACACCGCGAGCCCTGTGGGAGCTGGCCTGCCAGCGATTGGATCAGCGCGGTGTGTCTGATGTACCGCGCCGCCTGAATCGCGAGCAGGCTCACTCCTACATGGGAGCGGTATGTGCAGTTGCATTGGCGGTGAGTCTCGCCGGTTGCGCCGGCCTGCCCGACCAACGCCTGGCGAACGAAGCGCTCAAGCGTGGCGACACCGCCACCGCCGCGCAGAACTACCGCGCACTGGCAGATCTGGGTTACAGCGAGGCGCAAGTCGGTCTCGCCGATATCCAGGTCGACAGCCGCGACCCCGAGCAGATCAAACAGGCCGAAGCGACCTACCGCGCCGCCGCCGACGTGTCGCCACGGGCCCAGGCCCGTCTCGGTCGTCTGCTGGTGGCCAAACCGGGCTCCACTGAGGCCGAGCACCATGAAGCCGAAAGCCTGCTGAAAAAAGCCGCCGCCAATGGCGAAGGCAACACGTTGATCCCGCTGGCGATGCTGTACCTGCAATTCCCGCACAGCTTCCCGAACATCAACGCGCAGCAACAGATCGATCAGTGGCGCAAATCCGGTTACCCGGAAGCGGGTCTGGCGCAGGTGTTGCTGTATCGCACTCAGGGCACTTACGACCAGCATCTGGATGACGTGGAAAAAATCTGCAAGGCCGCGCTCAACACCACCGACATCTGCTACGTCGAACTGGCCACGGTCTATCAGAAACGCGCCCAGCCGGAGCAACAGGCCGAGCTGATCAAGCAGATGCAGGCCGGTTACAGCCGTGGCACGGTCAGCGCGCAGCGCGTCGATTCGGTGGCCCGCGTGCTGGCCGATTCGACCCTCGGCAAGACCGACGAGAAGACCGCGCAGTCGCTGCTCGAACCGATCGCTCCGGGCTACCCGGCATCGTGGGTGACCCTCGCGCAACTGCTTTACGACTTCCCGGAACTGGGCGACGTCGATCAGATGATGAAGTACCTGGACAACGGCCGCGCCGCCGACCAGCCGCGCGCCGAACTGTTGCTGGGCAAGCTTTACTACGAAGGCAAACTGGTGCCGGCCGACGCCAAAGTCGCCGAAGAACACTTCCAAAAAGCCGTCGGCCGCGAAGTCGCCGCCGACTATTACCTCGGCCAGATCTATCGCCGTGGTTACCTGGGCAAGGTCTACCCGCAGAAGGCCCTCGACCACCTGCTGACCGCTGCGCGCAATGGCCAGAACAGCGCCGATTTCGCCATCGCCCAACTGTTTTCCCAAGGCAAGGGCACCAAGCCCGACCCGCTCAACGCCTACGTATTCAGCCAATTGGCCAAGGCGCAGAACACCCCGCAAGCCGATGAACTGGCGACCACCCTGGCAGCACAATTGCCGCCCGAGCGTCTGGCCGAAGCCCAGCGCCTGCTGCAACAGGAACAGGCCAGCCGTGGCGCCCTGAACCAGAACACGCTGCAACTGCACGCCCTGCAAGAAGAAGACGGCGAGGAATCCCTATGAAGTTGAATCCCTTTGTGAAGGCCGGCATTGGCCTCACGTTCGCGCTGATCTGGTCTTGCCCGACACTGGCCGCGATCACTGAAACCAAGAACTTCGGTCTGGAAGTAAAAATCACCGGCCAGTCCGAAGACGACCGCGACCTCGGCACCGCCAGCGGCGGCGACGTCAACGGTGTGGGCCTGGATCTGCGTCCGTGGGTCTACGGCGAAAGCGGCGCGTGGAGTGCCTACGCCATGGGTCAGGCCGTGACCTCGACCGACATCATCGAAACCGACACCTTGCAGCAGTCGGACGGTGAGCAAACCACCGACAACAGCGACCGCAAAACCAAGAAAAACTACTTGGCGATGCGCGAGTTCTGGGTCGGCTACAGCGGCCTGACGCCGTACCCCGGCGAGATGCTCAAGCTCGGTCGCCAGCGCCTGCGCAATGACGACGGCCAATGGCGCGACACCAACATCGAAGCGCTGAACTGGACCTTCGACACCACCCTGTTGCGCGCCAACGTCGGTGTCGCCGAACGCTTCAGCGAATACCGCACCGACCTCAAAGAGCTGGCGCCGAAAGACAAGGATCGCCTGCACGCCTACGCCGATGCCGCCTACCAGTGGACACCGGGTAACTGGGTCGGCATTCGCGGTCATCACACCCACGACAACGGCAAGCTCGATTACGCCGAACCTGGCGTGCCCCGCGACACCCTCGACAAGACCCAGAACGGCGACATCAGCTGGCTCGGTCTGACCGCCGACAGCGACGCCTACAACTGGCGCAACACCAACACCGTCAACTACTGGGGCAGCATCACCGGCATGAGCGGCGACCTCGATTCGGTCAACCCGCTGAATGCCGATGGCAGCCGCCCGGCGCAGGCCAAACACAGCGATGACATCAATGGCTGGGCCACTGACCTGGGCGTGCGTCTGCGCCTCGATCCGCAGTGGCAGGTCGGTGCGGCCTACGCCCGCGCCAGCGCCGATTACCAGCAGAACGGTCTGGAGAGCAACCGCTCCAACTACACCGGTACCCGCTCGCGCGTGCACCGTTTCGGCGAAGCGTTCCGTGGCGAAATGAACAACATGCAGACCGCGACCCTGTTCGGTTCGTGGATGCTCAACGACCAGTACGACGCCAGCCTGATCTACCACAAGTTCTGGCGCGTGGACGGCAACAAGCCGGTGGGCAGCAACGGCATCAACGCCGTGGAAAACAACACCGACGACGTCACTGGCGCGATCCTCTCCAGCACCTCGCTGCCGCTGCAGGATGGCAACAAGGACCTGGGTCAGGAAATGGACCTGGTGGTGACCAAGTACTTCAAGCAAGGCTTGCTGCCGGCGGCGTTGAGCCAGTCGATCGACGAACCGTCGGCGCTGGTGCGTTTCCGTGGCGGCGTGTTCAAGCCGGGTGATGCCTATGGCAGCCAGGTCGATTCGTACATGCACCGCGCGTTCATCGACGTGATCTGGCGCTTCTGATGCAAACCGCCAAGGGAGTGCCCGACATGCACCATGCAAGGAAAGGCTCGCTCAGCCTGTTGGCCGGCGCCATGCTGCTGGCCTCCGCTGGCGCGTTCGCCACGGTGGAACCGGCTGTGCCTCAACAGGGCAAACCGGTGACCACCGCCAAAGAGCTGCAACAAGCCAAGACCTACACCGTCAGCAGCGCGCCGACCGAGGCGCTGGAGCTGGCCAAGCCGAAACTGCCCGACCTGTCCGGCTTCACCGCCGAGGCTGCCGCCGCGAAGATCAATCGCAGCAAACCGGGCAAGATCAGCGTGCGTCGGATGATGCAGGAAGACGCGCTGAAGGACTTCATCGGCGGCGACAACAAGATGGCCGAATGGGTGGTGCGTCAGCACGGCATCCCGCAGGCGATCTTCGTCGACGACGGTTACCTGAACCTCAAGGATCTGGCGCAGAAGCTGCCCAAGCAGTACTTCAGCGAGACCGCGCCGGGCGTGTACCTGGCGAAGCTGCCGATCGTGGTCGGCCGCAAAGGCATCCTCGAAATCGACGGCCAGACCCAGGAGTTGCGCCTGTCGCAAGAGGCCGGTTCGTTCCTGGTCAACGACGGTCAGCTGTTCGTGCGTGACACCAAAGTCACCGGCTGGCGCGAGAAGGACAACGGCCCGGCAACCTTCCGTTCGCCGAAGGAATTCCGTCCGTTCCTGCTGGCCTGGGGCGGCACCGAGACCTACATCGTCAACAGCAAGATGGCCAGTTTCGGCTACGCCAACAGTAAGTCGTACGGGGTGAGTATTTCCCAGTACACGCCGAACATGGCCAAGGTGCTCAAGCGTCCCGAGCCGACCGGCTGGATCGTCGGCTCCGAGTTCTCCGACATGTGGTACGGCTTCTACTGCTACGAGACCCGCGACTTCGTGGTCAAGGGCAACACTTACAAGGACAACATCGTCTACGGCATCGACCCGCACGACCGTTCCCACGGTCTGATCATTGCCGAGAACACCGTCCACGGTACGAAGAAGAAGCACGGCATCATCATTTCCCGTGAAGTGAACGACAGCTTCATCTTCAACAACAAGAGCTACGACAACCACCTCTCGGGCCTGGTGATCGACCGTAACAGCGTCAACAACATCATTGCCTACAACGAGATCTACAAGAACCACACCGACGGCATCACCCTCTACGAGTCCGCCGACAACCTGCTGTGGGGCAACAAGGTCATCAGCAACAAGCGCCACGGCATCCGCATTCGTAACAGCGTGAACATCCGCCTCTACGAAAACGTCGCCATGGCCAACGGTCTGACCGGCGTCTACGGCCACATCAAGGACCTGACCGACACCGACCGTGACATCAAGCTCGACCCGTTCGACGCGCAAGTCTCGCTGATCGTGGTCGGCGGTGAACTGGCGGCCAACGGCAGCGGCCCGATGGCCATCGACTCGCCATTGAGCGTCGAGCTGTATCGCGTATCGATGCTGGCGCCGACCAAATCCAGCGGCATCAGCTTCAACGGCATCCTCGGCGAGCGCCAGGATGAAATTCTCGACCTGCTGGTGCGCCAGCAGAAAGCCGTGCTGATCGACCCTGTCGAACGCCAGAACGAATTGCAGGACTGAGGATAATTTTATGCACCCACACTTGATCAGATTACTCAGCCTGTCGGCCCTGACCGTGGGCATTCTGGCGGCCAGCCAAGGCGCTCGCGCCGATGCAGCGGCGGGCGCCACCCCGCCAAAGTTCAGCGCCGAACCGTGCTGCAACCTGTGCCCGGCCGCCCATGACGCGAAGAACTACACCACGCGTTATCAGCAGAACTTCACCACCCTGGTGCAGGCGCAGGGCGACTGGCTGTTCCGTACCCAGGAAGACCTGCGCACCGAGTTCAACACCACCCCGGCCGGCTACAAACGCCTGCAACAGCTGCACGATGCGTTCAAGGCCAAAGGCGTCGAACTGGTGATCGTCTATCAGCCGACCCGTGGTTTGGTGAACCGCAACAAGCTCAACCCGCAGGAAAAAGCCGCGTTCGATTACGAGAAAGCGCTGGGCAACTACAAGACCATGCTCGGGCGTTTCGCGCAGATGGGTTACGTGGTGCCGGACCTCTCGCCGCTGACCAACGAATCGCTGCCGGACACCCTGCCCGCCCACGATTTCTACTTCCGCGGCGACCAGCACTGGACCCCATACGGTGCCCAGCGCACAGCGAAAATCGTCGCCGAGAAGGTCAAGCAGATCCCGGCCTTCGCCGACATTCCCAAGCGTGAATTCGAAACCAAGCGCACCGGGCGCATGGGCAAGACCGGCACCCTGCACAACATGGCAGGGCAACTGTGCGGCACCAGTTACGCGATCCAGTACATGGACCAGTTCACCACCGAGCCGAAAGGCGAGGCCGGTGACGGCGACCTGTTCGGTGATTCCGGCAACCCGCAAATCACCCTCGTGGGCACCTCGCACAGCGGCAAGAACTACAACTTCGCCGGCTTCCTCGAAGAGGCAATCGGTGCAGACATTCTCAACGTCGCCTTCCCCGGCGGTGGTCTCGAAGGTTCGATGCTGCAGTACCTCGGTAGCGACGAATTCCAGAAGACCCCGCCGAAGATTCTGATCTGGGAATTCTCGCCGCTGTACCGCCTCGACCAGGAGACCATCTACCGCCAGATGATGTCGCTGCTCGACAACGGCTGCGAAGGCAAAGACGCGCAAATGTCCGCCAGCACCACGCTCAAGCCTGGCGGCAAACAGGAACTGCTGGTCAACAGCAAGAACCTGAACCTGCAGAACAGCAGCCATCAGGTCGACATCCGCTTCGCCGACACCTCGGTGAAAACCCTGCAAGCCACCCTCTGGTACATGAACGGTCGCCACGAGGACATCAAGATCGAGAAACCGGAAACCTCCGACACCGACGGTCGTTTCGCCTTTGAGCTGCGCACGGACGAAGACTGGGCCTCGCAAAATCTGCTGGCAGTCGAAGTCCAGGGCCCGGAAGCGGGTACCGCGCCGCAAAAAGTCGAAGCGAAAATCTGCAAACGCAACGTATTCCCGGGCGCTGGGCCACAAACCGCTCAGCTCGGGCAATGAGGTCTGCTATGCGAAATCGAACGATCAAACACTTGCTTGCGCCATCCCTGCTGACCCTGGCGATGTTCGCCGGGGCCACTCAGGCCGCCGCGCCACTGCGTCCGCCGCAGGGCTACTTTGCGCCGGTGGATAAATTCAAGAGCGGCGACAACAGCGAAGGCTGCGACGCGATGCCGGCGCCGTACACCGGGCCGCTGCAATTTCGCAGCAAGTACGAAGGCTCGGACAAGGCCCGCGCGACCCTGAACGTGCAGTCGGAAAAAGCCTTCCGCGACACCACCAAGGACATCACCACGCTGGAGCGCGGCACCGCCAAACGCGTAATGCAGTTCATGCGCGACGGTCGTCCGGAGCAACTCGACTGCACGCTCAACTGGCTGACCGCGTGGGCCAAGGCCGATGCGTTGATGTCGAAAGACTTCAACCACACCGGCAAATCGATGCGCAAATGGGCGCTGGGCAGCATGGCCTCTTCGTACATTCGCCTGAAGTTCTCCGACTCGCATCCGCTGGCCACGCATCAGCAAGAAGCGCAGCAGATCGAGGCGTGGTTCAGCAAGATGGCCGATCAGGTGGTCAGCGACTGGGACAACCTGCCGCTGGAAAAAACCAACAACCACTCGTACTGGGCCGCGTGGTCGGTGATGGCGACCTCGATCGCCACCAACCGTCGCGACCTGTTTGATTGGGCAGTGAAGGAATACAAGGTCGGGGTCAATCAAATCGACGCCGACGGCTTCCTGCCCAACGAGCTCAAGCGCCAGCAACGCGCCCTCGCCTATCACAACTACGCCCTGCCGCCACTGGCGATGATCGCCAGTTTCGCCCAGGTCAACGGTGTCGATCTGCGTCAGGAAAACAACAGCGCGCTCAAGCGTCTGGGTGACCGGGTGCTGGCCGGGGTGAAAGACCCGGATCAGTTCGAGAAGAAGAACGGCAAAGAGCAGGACATGACCGACCTGAAAGAGGACATGAAATTCGCCTGGCTCGAACCGTTCTGCACCCTCTACACCTGCCCGGCGGATGTGATCGAGAAGAAGCACGGCATGCAGCCGTTCAAGACCTTCCGCCTGGGTGGCGACCTGACCAAGGTCTACGACCCGTCCCACGAGAAGGGCAACAAGGGTTCGTAAGAGTGAATGCAATCCCCTGTGGGAGCGGGCTTGCTCGCGAATGCGGTCTGACATTCAAAACTGATGTCGACTGACACACCGCCTTCGCGAGCAAGCCCGCTCCCACAGTGAAGTGATGTCGCCCCCTGAATTTTCACGGGGGGTTTGGGGGGGCTTTGGCCCTTGACTGTTGGTTCAAACATGGAGAGATCGGGATGGTATTTTCATCCAACGTGTTCCTGTTTCTGTTCTTGCCGATCTTTCTCGGCTTGTACTACTTGAGCGGGCAACGCTATCGCAACCTGTTGCTGCTGATCGCCAGCTACGTGTTCTACGCGTGGTGGCGGGTGGACTTCCTGGCGCTGTTCGCCGGCGTCACCCTGTGGAACTACTGGATCGGCCTGAAAGTCGGTGCCGCCGGCGTGCGCAGCAAACCGGCACAGCGCTGGCTGCTGCTCGGCGTCGCGGTCGACCTGTGCATCCTCGGCTACTTCAAGTACGCCAACTTCGGCGTGGACAGCATCAACGCGATCATGACCTCGTTCGGTCTGGAACCGTTCATCCTGACCCACGTGCTGCTGCCGATCGGTATCTCGTTCTACATCTTCGAGTCGATCAGCTACATCATCGACGTGTATCGCGGCGACACCCCGGCCACGCGCAACCTGATCGACTTCGCGGCGTTCGTGGCGATCTTCCCGCACCTGATTGCCGGTCCGGTCCTGCGTTTTCGCGACCTCGCCGACCAGTTCAATAACCGCACCCACACCCTCGACAAGTTCTCCGAGGGCTGCACGCGGTTCATGCAGGGTTTCATCAAGAAGGTGTTCATTGCCGACACCCTCGCGGTAGTGGCCGACCACTGCTTCGCCCTGCAAAATCCGACCACCGGGGATGCCTGGCTTGGTGCGCTGGCGTACACCGCGCAGCTGTATTTCGACTTCTCCGGTTACAGCGACATGGCCATCGGTCTGGGCCTGATGATGGGTTTCCGCTTCATGGAAAACTTCAAGCAGCCGTACATCAGCCAGTCGATCACCGAGTTCTGGCGCCGCTGGCACATCAGCCTGTCGACGTGGCTGCGTGACTACCTGTACATCACCCTCGGCGGTAACCGTAAAGGCACGCTGATGACCTATCGCAACCTGTTCCTGACCATGCTGTTGGGTGGTCTGTGGCACGGCGCGAACATCACTTACATCGTCTGGGGCGCCTGGCACGGCATGTGGCTGGCGATCGAAAAAATGCTCGGCATCAACACCTCGCCGCGCAGCCTCAACCCGATCCGCTGGGCGCTGACCTTCCTGCTGGTGGTGATGGGCTGGGTGATCTTCCGTGCCGAGAACCTGCACGTCGCCGGGCGCATGTACGGCGCGATGTTCAGCTTCAGCGACTGGTCGCTGTCGGAACTCAACCGCGCCAGCCTCACCGGTCTGCAAGTGGCAACCCTGGTGGTGGCGTACGCAACCCTGGCGTTCTTCGGCCTGCGTGATCTGTACACCAACCAGCCTCCGGTGAAGAACAAACCTGAAGTCAACGTCGAAGCCAACGGCCCTGCCACCGCGACTCCGGGCATGATCAAAGCCGCGCCTGGCGAAAACCCGGCGAGCATCCACGAGCCTGGCTACACCGTCGGCGTCGAAGCCCAGGTGCAACCGGCCTACTGGACGGCGGACTGGTCGCGCTACGTGATGCGCGGGCTGATCCTGCTGCTGTTCATCGCCTCGATTCTCAAACTCTCGGCGCAAAGCTTCTCGCCGTTCCTTTACTTCCAGTTCTGAGGGATCTGACATGACCCGCTCATTACGCATCTTCTACATCGCGCTGTTTCTGGTGACCCTGCTGGTGCTCGGTCTGTGGTCGGTGCGCAGCTTCTTCGGCTTCAGCACCAACGCCGATGCGACCGTGCTTAACGGTCGCTGGACCAAAGCCGTGGAAACCCACTACGACGATCAGTTTCCGATCAAGCGTCTGGGCACCAACCTCTGGGCGGCGCTGGATTTCAAACTGTTCAACGAAGGTCGTCCAGGCGTAGTGCTCGGTCGCGATCAGTGGCTATACAGCGACGAGGAATTCAACCCGATCGTCAACGAAGAACTGAACCTGCAAGGCAACTACGCGCTGGTCGAAGGCGTGCGCCAGACCCTCAAAGCCAAAGGCGTGAAACTGGTGATGGCGATCGTGCCGGCCAAGGTGCGCCTGTACCCGGAACACCTGGGTGAAGTGAAGCCGGCGAGCATCCACGCCAACCTCTATCAGGACTTCCACGCCCGTGTCGCGGCAGACAAGATCCTCGCCCCGGACCTGCTCGGCCCGCTGCAACAGGCCAAGCAGAACGGTCAGCAAGTGTTCTTGCGCACCGACACCCACTGGACCCCGGAAGGCGCTGAAATCGCCGCCAACACCCTGGCCAAGACTATCGCCGACAAGTTCCCGCTCAGTGGCGAGCCGCAGCGCTTTGTCACCACGCCAGCGGAGAAGGTCACGCACAAGGGCGACCTGCGTCTGTTCCTGCCGCTGGATCCGCTGTTCGAAAACCTGATGCCGGCACAAGAGCCGCTGCAGAAGCGCAACACCGTGGCCGCCGAGCAGCCTGCCGGTGACGACGCGCTGTTCGCCAGCAGCGAAGTACCGGTCGCACTGATCGGCACCAGCTACAGCGCCAACCCTAACTGGAACTTCGTCGGTGCGCTGAAACAAGCGCTGCACAGCGACGTGGTCAATTACGCCGAGGACGGCCACGGCCCGATCCTGCCGATGCTCAGCTACCTGAAAAGCGATGACTTCAAGAACAGCCCGCCACAGGTGCTGATCTGGGAGTTTCCTGAACGATATCTGCCTGTGAACAACGAAATCGGCGACGCCGACCCACAGTGGGTCGCAGAGCTCAAACAAGCCGGTGCTCGCCAACAAAACGTAGCCATCAACACTAAATCCGAGACGCCCGATCGGGCGCAAAACTGAAAGAGAGGTAACACCATGACTTTCACTACTACTCCTCGTCGTCTCGCCAAACGCTTCGCACTGGTTGCGGGCCTGAGCGTGCTGTCGGTCCAGGCCTTTGCCGGTGGTGACGCCGCGCTGTACGGCCCGACCGCGCCGAAAGGCTCGACCTTCGTGCGGGTCTACAACGCCAGCAACGCCGAAGTCAGCGCCACCGTTGGCAGCACCAACCTGAGCGACGTTGCGCCACTGGCCAGCAGCGACTTCAGCTTCATGCCGGGCGGCGACTACAGCGCCAAGGTCGGCAGCCAGACCCTGCCGGTCAAACTCGCCGGTGACCACTACTACACCCTGGTCAACAACGCGTCCGGCGCGCCGCAACTGATCGAAGAACCACCGTTCAAGAACAAGCAGAAATCCCTGGTGCGCGTGCAGAACCTCAGCGACAAGCCGCTGACCCTGAAGACCGCCGACGGCAAGACCGACGTGGTACCGAACGTGGCCGCCAAGGGCCGTGGCGAACGTGAAATCAACCCGGTGAAGGTCAGCCTGGCGCTGTACGAAGGCGACAAGAAAGTCGGCGACGTGAAACCGGTCGCCCTAGAGCGTGGTGAGGCAGCGGTGCTGTACGTCACCGGTTCCGGCAGCAGCCTGTCGCCAGTCTGGGTGAAACGCCCGGTGTCGACTCGCTAATCAATTTCATGAACTGACGCAGTAACCCTGTGGGAGCGAGCCTGCTCGCGAATACGGTCCGACATCCAACATCAATGTCGACTGATGTACCGCTTTCGCGAGCAGGCTCGCTCCCACAGGGCCTCTAACCAATCGATTTTTATGGAGTAAACAATATGATTCCGGTGATCTTGTCAGGTGGTAGCGGTTCACGTCTTTGGCCGCTTTCGCGCAAGCAGTTTCCTAAGCAATTCCTCGCCCTGACCGGTGAACACACGCTGTTCCAGCAAACTCTGGAGCGCCTGGTGTTCGAAGGTATGGACACGCCGATCGTGGTCTGCAACAAGGATCACCGCTTCATTGTCAACGAACAGTTGGCCAACCGTAACCTCGAATGCCAGCGCATCCTGATGGAACCGTTCGGCCGCAACACCGCACCAGCGGTAGCGCTGACTGCGATGATGCTGGTCAACGAAGGGCGTGACGAACTGATGCTGGTGCTGCCGGCCGACCACGTACTGGAAGACCAGAAAGCCCTGCAACGCGCCCTTGCCCTGGCCACCGTCGCCGCCGAAAACGGCGAGATGGTGCTGTTCGGCGTGCCGGCGACCAAGCCGGAAACCGGCTACGGCTACATCAAGTCAACTGGTGATTCGCTGCTGCCCGAAGGCGTCAGCCGCGTTTCGCACTTCGTCGAAAAACCCGACGTCAAACGCGCCACCGAGTACGTTGAATCCGGCGGCTACTACTGGAACAGCGGCATGTTCCTGTTCCGCGCCAGCCGCTTCCTCGAAGAGCTGAAAAAGCACGATCCGGACATCTACGACACCTGCCTGCTGACCCTCGAACGCAGCCAGCAGGACGCCGACAGCGTCACGTTGGATGAAGCCACCTTCGCCTGCTGCCCGGACAACTCCATCGACTACTCGGTGATGGAAAAAACCCAACGCGCCTGCGTGGTGCCGCTGTCCGCTGGCTGGAGCGATGTCGGTTGCTGGTCGTCGCTGTGGGAAGTCAACGAGAAGGACGCCAACGGCAACGTCAGCAAGGGCGACGTAGTGATCCAGGACAGCAAGAACTGCATGATCCACGGCAACGGCAAACTGGTGTCGGTGATCGGCCTGGAAAACATCGTCGTGGTCGAAACCAAGGACGCGATGATGATCGCCCACAAGGACAAGGTTCAGGGCGTCAAGCAGATGGTCAACACCCTCAACGAGCAGGGCCGCAGCGAAACCCAGAACCACTGCGAGGTTTACCGTCCGTGGGGCTCGTATGACTCGGTGGACATGGGCGGGCGTTTTCAGGTCAAGCACATCTCGGTCAAACCGGGCGCGTGCCTGTCGCTGCAGATGCACCACCACCGCGCCGAGCACTGGATCGTGGTCAGCGGCACTGCTGAAGTGACCTGCGACGAGAACGTCTTTCTGCTCACTGAAAACCAGTCGACCTACATCCCGATCGCCTCGGTGCACCGCCTGCGCAACCCGGGCAAGATCCCGCTGGAAATCATCGAAGTGCAATCGGGTTCGTACCTGGGTGAAGACGATATCGAACGCTTCGAAGATATCTACGGCCGCTCCACCCCGGTTGAACGCGGCGTGTCGGTGAAAACCATCGCGCAGTGATCACCCGGCAATGAGAAGCCCCCGTCCAGCCCGCTGCGTCCCCTATCCGCAGTGGGTTGGGCGGGGGCTTTTTTCAACTCAACGAATGTTGTCGAGTCAGCCTTGGCCGGGAATGTCCCCCCAGCGATTGCTGCCTTCCCGCGTAGGGAGCCGGTGCGAGCAGTCCGATAAAGTCCTGGCTCCGCTGCAGGCTCTGCAGCGTACTGGACGTTTGCATCGACAAGTCGGATACCGCTTCGAAAAGCCCCGGGGCCGCGCTGCCGGTGGTTGCCAGCTCGGTGAGGATGGCTTGCGTCCTGAACTCGACCATGTCGATGCCTGCCGAAAGATGTTCGTAAGTGTTGCTCAACGCCTCAGCATTCAGTCCCTGCGCTGCATGGATGAATTCCCGCCCCGTCTGGAACAGACCCCGAGTTTCCGCTCCCAGTTTTTCAGAGACTGCCTCGATCACTTTGCCCTCGACCTTGGCGCGCGCCATTTGGGTCAATCGTGATCGACCGTCGGCTGTGCGCGGATCATGCGCTGCCAATTGCAGTTTCACTGTGGCAAGACTCAGCTTCTTTTTCGGCTCGACGCTTTCAACCAGAGCCTTGGGATTCAATTCACTGCCCTTGAAATGGATAGGTCGGTTCAACTGATAGGTGTCCACCACCTTGTCGATGGCTGCACCCGCCAACTTATCGGCGACCTTCGTGCCAATCTTGCCCCCAAGCGAACCGGCTACCGGTCCGAACACGGTGCCCATTGCAGTGCCAATCGTGCCCCCTGCGGCTTGAGCGCCTGCGCTGAACATGCTGCTGGCCAGTTGCGTCCCGACGCGCCTGACCAGAGCCTGAAACCGGTGTCGCGCCTGAGTGTGGTTGAGCAATGAGTTTCTGACGTCCGCTGCCGCCGAGGTCATCGTGCTCATTAATGCCTGCTGCTTTTGCACACTGTCAGCCAACTCTGATGTGGCGGTCTTCCCGCCCCCATCGGTGTCGACATGGTTCATGGGCGAGTTACCAACCATCTGGTACAGGTTCGGTCCGTCGATAAAGCCTTTCGGGTCAGGATTCAACCAGCGCTGCAACCACGGCATGTAATAGCGATAGCCATAATAATAGAGACCTGTGGCATCGCGCTCCTTGCCCGAATAACGCAGGGTTTTGTAACTGGCCTCGGTGTCCTTGCTCCACGCCGTTTCACCGAACGGGAAGAAAGTTTCTTGACTGATGAGCCGGGCATCCTCGCCCAGTTCCAGGCAGGTCGATCCGAGATGATCCGTCAGCGTGTACCGATAATGGTCATTGGAACCGGTGGGCGGAGCACTTTCCCAGTGCAGCACGTGTACACGGCTGATGTGGCCCTCGACGAAAATCACTTGCAGTTGTTCACCGGTGGCCGTGTCGGTGCGTAGCTCCAGCCCAGGCAAATAGCGTACCTGGGCCGTGACGCCGCGGGCATTCGTCTGTGACGAGCGAATCTTGCGCACACGTTGGCCGGCACCGTCGTAGCAATAGTGTTCACGGTCATTGGGGCCGCTGGCACGTTCGACCGACGTGACCGATTGCAACTGATTACGCAGATTCCACGTCAATGAACTCCCCGCGTACAGCGCTCGCAAATTGCCACGGGGATCGAACGCCGCGGCAATCTCCTCTTCCGTCGGTGGCACGCCATTACGGTAAGGCAAACAGCGATTACTTGATCGCGCAGCTTTGAGCTCGCGGCCATTGCGCGCGCCAACATGCGTCAGCAGCAGCAGATTGCCGGATTCATCGTAGTCGAAGGTCTGTCGATAATTGTTCACTGCTGCCGGATCATCCCGGCCGATGGACGCCGGCCCCTGAGTAGCAGCACCTGTTTCCCAGCCGGTGGTCACATGCAACTGGTAGGAGCTGTCGTAGTCGAAAAGCCTGACAGGATCGATACGCTGGTTGGCGAAATACCGGATCGGCAGAGCCTTGTCCTCGATGCTCAGCAAGTTGCCCATCGGGTCATAGTCGTAGATCAGATGTTGCAATACCTCGCCCCCGACTTTCCTCGCATGGCGGGCTCGCAGAAGACCATCCTCGGGCTGATAGGTCAGCGTCGTCAGCACACCATTGCCCGCCAGTTCCTGAGTGACTTGCCCATCAGCGTTGTAACGAATGTCGCTCACCAGCGTTTGCGCTTTGGTCTGGTGCCGCAATTGCAGATGGCAGGCGCGCAACTGACCGTCCAGCGTCAACTCGCGGTCCTGTCGATTATCACGTGCATCGACTTGTTCGAGTACCTGCCCCAGCGGCCCGAAGCGCCAGCGGGTCGTAGCACCGTCACCGTGCTCCAGCAAGCGCTGGCGGTCATCAACGTTTTGCGGCCAATCGGGGACGCTGGGGTCGAGGGTGAAGTGCCGCGTGCTTTCAATGGATTGCCCACTGATTGCAAAGCTTTGCGAGCACACACTACCCGCCGGATCATCGTGCCGAATCAACTGGCCCAGCTGATTCCGGGAGGGATCACCCGCGCCGGGCTGACCGTAAGTGAGACGTTCGACGCACCGCCTAGGCTCGGATGCGCCTTCTTCGAACACGGCAATCGGACGCAGCAACGGATCGTGTTGCACCTCGCGCCAGATTTCTCGACTGTCCCAGTCGTACAGCGTCTCGGCACCCAGCCCGTACAACGCCAGCTGCGTACCGGCATCGACGCTGTCGGAGCGCAGCGTTTGCCCGATCAACGAATAAAGGGTGCGCAGATTCGCTGGCGTCAGCGGCTCGGTGGTTTGCAGTGCCCACAGGCGTGGATCCCACTGTTCCACAACCCTTCCGGCAGCGTCGCGCACCGTGCGATTGACGCGGGTTTGAGCTGGGCAATGGTCGTCGGCACGCCAATAACCAACCGTCCGAACCTGCAGTCCGCGCGGGTCGCTTACTGAAAGCGTCGGTGTTTTGCCATGCTTGTTCATCAGCTTGCTCCCGGCACTAGCGTTATCCATGCTTCAGGGCATCACAGCATCCGCGCTTTGCGATTTTCAACTGTCAGAAATTACAGTACCGACTGACGGTACATTCGGAATACGCGCGAATGTCCATTGCGCCGGCCCTCCGGTAGGATGGTACTCACGAACCAAGGAGCCTTCCCTCATGTTCATCGGCATCCTGCTGATCATCACCTGGTTGATTCTGCTGCTGCGCTATCCCGCCAAGGCTGTGCCGGTCTCCGTGGCCGCGGCTATCGGTCTGGGCCTGGTGGCCATGTGGGTGGTGTGGCTGGACAACCGCGAGATCAAGCAACTGGCGCGCCTTGAAATGCGCATCAGCTATGCACCGGAGCAATGCCCGGCAGATCGGCCGCTGCAATTGAAAATGAAAAACGGCAACGACGTGCCGCTGACTGAACTGCGCTGGCGTATCGCAGCTTACGCGCCGGGCGACACGGTCAATCTGGCCGACAACCAATACACCGCCCCGCGCTATCGCGGCCCCGGCGAACTGCAGGCCGGTGGCGACTGGGAAGACTGCCTGCCGATGCCTCCACTGCGCCCCGGTTATCGCCCACAAACCCTGGAGTTTCGTGCCGAGCGCTTGCAGGGCAGTTTCTCCGACTGATCCCCCTCCTCCCATTTTTTGCACAAGGAATGCGCCATGCCCGTTGCGTTGATTACCGGTTGCTCCAGCGGCATTGGCCGCGCCCTCGCCGATGCGTTCAAAGCCGCCGGTTACGAGGTCTGGGCCAGTGCGCGCAAGGCTGAAGACGTCGCGGCCCTCGCCGCTGCGGGGTTCAGCGCAATCGCGCTGGACGTCAATGACGGCGTGGCGCTGGAACAACTCGCTGAGCGCATCAACCAGCAACACGGCGGCCTCGACGTGCTGATCAACAACGCCGGTTATGGCGCCATGGGACCGCTGCTCGACGGCGGCGTGCCGGCCATGCAGCGCCAGTTCGAAACCAATGTGTTCTCGATTGTCGGCGTTACCCGCGCCCTGTTTCCGGTACTGCGCCGGGCCAAGGGGCTGGTGGTGAATATCGGCAGTGTCTCAGGGGTTCTGGTCACGCCGTTCGCTGGCGCCTACTGCGCCTCGAAAGCCGCGGTGCATGCCTTGAGCGATGCGTTGCGCATGGAGCTGGCGCCGTTCGGCATCCGCGTGATGGAAGTGCAACCGGGAGCGATTCAGTCGAGCTTCGCCAAGAATGCCGGGCATGAAGCGGAGCAACTGATCAACGAGCAATCACCGTGGTTTCCGTTGCGTGAGGGGATTCGTGCGCGGGCCAAGGCCTCGCAGGACAAGCCGACCCCGGCCAGTGAGTTTGCGGCTGAGTTGCTCAAGGCTGTGCAGCAGAACACGCCGCCAAGATTGATCCGCATTGGTAATGGCAGCCGCGCGTTGCCATTGCTGGCGACGTTATTGCCCAAGGGATTGCTGGAGTCGACGTTGATGAAGCGGTTCGGGTTGCGCGGCCAGCTCTGAGACCGGGTTGACGCTTTCGCGAGCAAGCCCGCTCCCACAGGAGAATGCATTCCAAATGTGGGAGGACAAGCCGACCCCGGCCAGTGAGTTTGCGGCTGAGTTGCTCAAGGCTGTGCAGCAGGGCACGCCGCCAAGATTGATCCGCATTGGTAATGGCAGCCGCGCGTTGCCGTTGCTGGCGACGTTATTGCCCAAAGGATTGCTGGAGTCGACGTTGATGAAGCGGTTCGGCTTGCGTGGGAAGCTCTGAGACCGGGTTGACGCTTTCGCGAGCAAGCCCGCTCCCACAGGAGAATGCATTCCAAATGTGGGAGGACAAGCCGACCCCGGCCAGTGAGTTTGCGGCTGAGTTGCTCAAGGCTGTGCAGCAGGGCACGCCGCCAAGATTGATCCGCATTGGTAATGGCAGCCGCGCGTTGCCGTTGCTGGCGACGTTATTGCCCAAAGGATTGCTGGAGTCGACGTTGATGAAGCGGTTCGGCTTGCGTGGGAAGCTCTGAGACCGGGTTGACGCTTTCGCGAGCAAGCCCGCTCCCACAGGAGAATGCATTCCAAATGTGGGAGCGGGCTTGCTCGCGAAGGGGCCAGATCAGCCAACACTCAACCCCAACCCTTCATGAAATCAATAAACGCCCGTACCTTCAGCGGCAGATGCCGGGTATCCGGATACAGCGCGTAGACACCCTGCGGGGCAAAGCGGTAATCGGCCAGCAACCGCACCAATCTCCCCGCCTGCAGATCCTCCTGAATCAGCCACTGCGGCAAAATCGCCACGCCTTGGCCGGTCAGCGCAAACGCCCTGAGCGTCGCCGAGTTGTCGGCGACGATGGCGGTGGTCCCCGGTTTTGGCTGGTAGACATGCTCACGGCCGGTCGGGTCGTTCACGGTCATTTCCGGAACTCGGCCATGGCCCAGCGTCGGCATCGACTCCAGCGTTGCCAGCGTGGCAACCGGCGCGAAACGCTCGACCAGTTGCGGCGCCGCCACCGCAAATACTTCGAACCTCGACAACTGCACCGCACGCAGATTGGAGTCGTGCATGCGGCCGAGGCGGATCGCCATGTCGAAGCGCTCGGAGATTAGATCGGCGTGGGTCGAGGACGTCGACAAGTGAATGTTCAGTTGCGGCTGTTGCTGGCGAAACACCTCCAGCGCCGGCACCACCTGCGCCAAGGCAAACTCCACAGTGGTGGTGATACGCAACGTGCCCTTGAGTTGCGAATGCTCGGAGCGCGCTTCCTCAATCGCCAGTCGCGCTTCGTCGAGGGTGCGCAGGCAGCGCCGATAGAAGCGCTCGCCGGCATCGGTCAGGGCCAGTTGCCGGGTGTTACGCGTGAGCAAGGTGACGCCCAGTTCTTCTTCCAGGCGCTTGAGATTGAAGCTCACCACCGCCCGAGTTTGGCCCAGCGTCTCAGCCGCCGCCGTCAGCGACCCGGCCTCGACCACGGCTTTGAAAGTGTCAAAACGGTCCAGGCTGACCATATCCAGCGCGCTCCCTGTCAAAATTATTTTGACAAACTAGCAGGCAAACCAGCGTTTTCCTAACGTCCGAAGCGCCCTACCCTGCACGTCTCATTACAGGGAAGCTGCCATGGCCTATCGCTCGAAAGTCGCGCTGGTGTATCTGTTCGGGTTCGCCCTCGACCTGCTGAACATGTTCGCCGCGAGCATCGCCTACCCGGACATCGCCCGGGAATTACAGGCATCGGTGACGCAATTGGCGTGGATCACCAACGCCTACATGCTCGGGCTGACACTGATCATTCCGCTGAGCGTGTGGCTGGCGGCGCGGCTGGGTGAACGGCGGCTGATTCTGGGCTCGTTGCTGCTGTTCGGTGTCGCTTCCGGTCTGGTGGCCCAGGCCGGGTCGATTGAAAGCCTGATCGGCTGGCGCCTGCTGCAAGGACTCGGTGGCGGGTTGTTGCTGCCGATCGGTCAGGCCTTGGCTTATCGGCAGTATCCCGCGACACAACGCGCGCACCTGACCGGCGTGGTGCTGATGGTCGCGCTGATGGTGCCGGCCCTGTCGCCAGCAGCAGGCGGCCTGATCGTCGAGGCGTTGTCGTGGCGCTGGATTTTCTACCTGAACATGCCGCTGGCGCTGCTCGCGTTCGGCCTGGGTCTGCTGTGGTTGCAAGCGGATCAACCCGGCACGGAACGCCCGACACTGGATCTGCGCAGCCTGCTGCTGGCGGTGGCAGCCCTGACTCTGTCGTTGATTGCCGTGAGCCTGGCGAGCGCCGCCACTACCCGTCACCTCGCCGGCGGAGTTCTGCTGCTCGGCGTCCTGACCTTATGGCTGTACCTGCGTGATGGCTGGCACAAACCCGACGCGGTGCTCGACCTGCAACTGCTCAAGAGTCCGTCACTGCGTTTGGCAATGCTGATCTACCTGTTCGTGCCCGGGGTGTTTACCGGCACCAACATGATTGCCGTGTTGTACCTGCACGACCTCGGCTTCGGCGCCGCGCAGACCGGTGCGCTGATGCTGTCCTGGGCGGCCGCATCGGGGGTGGCGATCATGCTCGGCAAACGCAGTTTCAACCGCATTGGCCCCAAACCGCTGCTGATCACCGGGATGCTTTTGCAGTGCCTGGGGATTGTCCTGCTGATGCGCATCGAACAACCCGCCGCCACGCCGCTGATCATTGCCTATGCCTTGATGGGACTGGGCGGCAGCCTGTGCAGCGTCACCGCGCAGAGCCTGGCATTTGTCGGCATCGCGCCGGAAAAAATGGGCCACTCCAGCGCTCTGTGGAACATCAATCGCCAGCTCGGTTTCTGTCTTGGCGCCGCGCTGCTCAGTTCGCTGTTGGGCGCACTGGGCGGCAACGGATTCAAATACTGCTTTGTCACGGCGGCCTTGCTCACCTTGTTGCCCATGATCGCCGTGCTGCGTTTCGACGCCTCCACAGTGCTCGCCCTGCTGAGCCCACCTCCCCTTCAGGAAAAATCCACATGACTGACTACAACGAATATTTTGATGAAGTGTTCCAGGCCCACCTGGTGATCGAACGCTGGTTTGCCGTGGACCAGGATTCAGCCGAAATGGAGCGCTTGCTGAGCCGATTCTCGGCGGATTTTTCCATGGTCACACCGCTGGGCCGGGTGCTGGATATCGAAGCCTTGCGCGGGCTGTTTCAGTCAGCAGGCGGGAAAAAGCCCGGGTTCCGGATCGAGCTCAGTGAGCTGCGCGGGATTGCCCTGTATGCGCATGGCGCGACGTTGAGTTATCGCGAGCAGCAGAGCGATGCGAGCGGGTTGCACACTGATCGCCGGTCTACGGTGGTGTTTGAAAAGAGCGAAGACGGGCGGGTGCTGTGGCGGTATTTGCAGGAGACGTTTTGCGCTGAATGATTACTCGGTTTTGGTCTGAAAGACCGGGTTGTCCTTATCGCGAGCAGGCTCACTCCTACAAGGGATCTTCGGTGTGGCAGAGATCCAGTGTAGGAGTGAGCCTGCTCGCGATTCAGTCGGCGCGGCCTGTCAGTTATCCACAGGCTCTTGCTTCACCACCACCGTGCAAGTAATCCCCGCCGCCAACAACACCCCCTCCGGCACTTCGTCGATGTGAATGCGCACCGGCACCCGCTGCGCCAGACGCACCCAGTTGAACGTCGGGTTCACATCGGCGATCAGCTCGCGGCTTTCCGGGTTGTCGCGGTCGTAGATGCCGCGGGAAATGCTCTCCACGTGGCCCTTCAACACTTCGCCGCTCATCAGTTGCATGTCAGCCTTGTCGCCTACGCGCACGTGCGGCAGTTTGGTCTCTTCAAAGAAGCCGTAGACCCAGAACGAGTTCATGTCGACCACGGCCATTTTCGCTTCGCCGATGCGCGCGTAGTCACCGCGATGCACGTTGAGGTTGGTCACGTAGCCGTCCACCGCCGCGCGCACTTCAGTGCGTTTGAGGTTGAGTTCAGCGGCTTCCAGTTGTGCTTGCGCGTGTTGATAGTCGGCGAGCGCGGCGTCGGCGATGTTGCTGGCGTCGTCGCGGTTTTCCTTGGAGATCACCAGGTTGTCGAGGTCGGCGCGACGATGCGCGTTGACCTTGCGCATCTCCCAGGTCGACTTGCGCGAAGCGACCAGCGACTGCGCCTGCTTGACCGCGATGCGGTAGTGCTCCGGGTCGATCTGCATCAGCAGGTCGCCCTTCTTCACCAACTGGTTGTCGCGCACCGGTACGTCGACTACTTCCCCGGTGACGTCGGCCGCGACGTTGATGATGTCCGCCCGCACCCGGCCGTCGCGGGTCCACGGGGTGTTCATGTAGTGCTCCCACAGGGTCCGGCCGATCCACAGTGCCAGGGCCAGCACCAGCAGGGTCGCAAGCAGGCTGAAAAACTTTTTCATCAGAACGTTCTCAACGGTAGACAGTCAGCGCCATGGCGCCGAACAGACAGGTAAACAGACTCAGACGCAAAAGCGCCGGGTGCCAGAAAAAGCGGTACAGGTCGAACCCCGAGAGGAACCGGTCCAAGGCCCAGGCCAGCGCCGCAGCGACAAAAAACATCAGGGTCATGGTCGGCATGTACACGCCGTGGAAGGCGATTTCACGAGGCATGGGCAAGTCCTTCGGGCTTGGCGACGGCGTAGGCAGCGAGTGGTGATTGCGGGTCGAGCAACGAGGTGCGGATGAAGTGCAGATAGCTCTTCACCCGGCGTAACGCGGACGTGTCGAAGTGCGGCGCAAACGGCTCGTCGGTCGCGGCGACCCGACTGATCGCGTGATCGACCGCCACCAGTGCGCGCTCCAGATTGCTCGGGTTCGGTTGCAGAAACAGTCGCACCAGCGCCCGGCCCATGACGCGGATCGCCTGACGCCACGGCTGCGATTCGGCATAGGCCGGATGCACCGGGAGGATCGCCTGTTCCTTGCGCAATTCGATGATCGCGTGGCCGACTTCGAGCACCACGAACATCCAGCGCAGCAGGTTCTTCTGCACGGTCGGCTGCCCGGCGGCGAGACCATAAGCCTGATGCAGCAAGTCACGAGTACGACTCTCGAAACTCGACGCCAGGCCCTTGAGTTTGCCGCTGATCGCATAGACCACTTGCTCGCGCAGATCCTGCTCCAGGCGCTTCCACAACCAGCGGCTGTTCGGCGGCAGAATGATCGCGCCGGCAGCGGCACACACCAGCATGCCCATGACCATCGCGATGTAGTCGTTGATGAAGCTGTAGGGGTTGTAAATGGTCAGGTTGTCCGGCACCGAACCGGTGCTGAAGAAGATCAACAAACCGAGACCGACCCCGGCGTATTGCGGTCGCGAAGCGAGGAACGAGCCGAGCACGATCACTGGCGCGAGCATCACGCACAACAGTGGAAAACCGTCGATCCACGGGAAGATGAAAAACATCTCGACGAAGCCGATCAGCGCCCCGAGGAACGTACCGCAGGCCATTTGAAAAGCCATGCGTTTGGGGTTGGGCGTGGCGGCAGACAGGCCCACGGTCGCGGCAGCAATCAGGGTCATGGTCGCGCCGCTCGGCCACGCGGTGGCGACCCAGTAACTACCGAGCACAATCAGGATGAACGAGGCGCGAATCCCCGAAGCCGCAGCGGCCCACCAGTTGGTTTGCGGGGTGAACGGCTCGTCCCAGCGCTCACGTTCGTGGCGGTGATCGGCCAGCGATGCGTGGGTCTGTGCATAACTGTGCAGGTCGTCGACGAAGCGATAGAGCAGTTCGTATGCAGTGTGGAAATCCAGTTGTTCGGCTTCACTCGGACCGGTTTCCTGGAAAATCCCGCGCAAGGTTCGCACGCGCGTCGGCAGGCCTTCCTTGTACGTGGCCAATGCCGTCGCCAAACGTGCCGCGTCCGGGCTGGTCAAGGCGCGGCCACTGAAGCCGTCGAGTACTTCCGCCAGATCCTGCAGGCCCGGCCTGATCGCGGCCACCACGTGTTCTTCGTCATTCTCGCGCAAGCGTTCCAGCAACTGATGCAAGGCGTTGAAGCGCGTGGTGATGCCCATGAACTCGCTGTTCAAACGGCTGAGGCGACCGTTGCGTCGGCGCATGTGCGGGTCTTCGAAAACGGTGACGCTGCGCAGCCCTTCCAGGCCCACGGCTTCGGCGATAAAACGCACGTTGCTCGCTTCGAACGATTCGGCTTTGCTACGCCCGCGCAAGCCATCGGTGACGAACAACGCGAACACGCCGAAGCGCTGATACAGCGCGTTGCGCATCGCCGCACTGGCGGTTTGCGGCAGGATCGCGGCGCTGACTACTGTCGAGCAGAGAATCCCCAGCGAGATCTCCAGCACCCGCCAGACGGCGGCCATGAACGCACCGTCCGGATGCGCCAGCGCCGGCAGGCCGACCATCGCGGCGGTGTAGCCGGCGAGGACAAAACCGTAGGCGCGAAAGTTACGGCAACGCGCCGCTCCAGCCGAGCAGATGCCGACCCAGATCGCCAGCGAACCGAGGAACAACTCGGTGTTCTGCGCGAACAGCGCGATCAGCGTGACCATCATCGCCGACCCGGCCAGGGTGCCAAGGAAGCGATAGAAACTCTTGGCGAACACCTGCCCGCTCTGCGGCTGCATGACGATGAACACGGTGATCATCGCCGTGCGCGGCTGCGGCAGTTCCAGGCGCATCGCCAGCCACAGCGTGAGGAACGCGGCGAGCAATACCTTGAAGATATACACCCAGGTCACGCCATCGCTGCGCGCCCAGTCAAACAAACCCCGACGCCATTCCAGGGAGTAGAGCCAGCGTAGAGGTGCGGGCAAGGGAGTCATTAAATTTTGCTCAAGAATTCAGTCGAACCGGAGAACCTGTGGGAGCGGGCTTGCTCGCGAATGCGGTGTGTCAGACACCTGATGCGCGGGCTGACACACCGCATTCGCGAGCAAGCCCGCTCCCACAAGGGTTGTGTGTTCACCGCAGGAGGGCCGGGGTTTTCGGGGCTGCCGTTTGCTCGGCTGTGGGCACATCATTGCCAGCCCCGAGGCCGCCACCCAGCGCCGTCACCAGCTCGGCATGCGCACTCAAGCGCGCCGCCTGCACCTGCTGCTGCACTTGCTGCTGCTTGAACAGCAAGGTCTGCGCATTCAGCACGTTGAGGTAATCGGTGAGGCCACGCTGATAAGCGATCATCGCGATGTCGTAGGTCTTCTGCGCAGTAGCCACCGACTCGGCGGCGAAGGCTTGCTGTTTGTCCATCGACTCGCGGCGGATCAACTGGTCGGAAATGTTCTTCAGTGCATTGACCAGCGTCTGGTTGTAATGCGCCACGGCGATGTCATACCCGGCGGAGGCTTCACCCAGTTCACTGCGCAAACGCCCACCGTCGAAGATCGGCAGCGAGATCGCCGGGCCGACGTTGTAGTTGAGCTTCTTGCCAGTCAAAAACTCCAGCGCCCCGCCGCCGGTGGCCATGTAGCCGAGGCTGCCGACCAGATCGACGTTGGGATAAAACCCGGCATGCGCGACATCGATGCCGCGTGCCTGCGCCGCCACTTGCCAGCGACTGGCGACCACGTCCGGGCGCTGACCGAGCAACTCGGCGGGCAATGCCGACGGCAGTTTCAACGCAGCGCCCAGCGCCAATGTCGGTCGCTTCAACTGTGTACCTGCGCCCGGGCCTTTGCCCGCCAGCGCGGCGATCTGGTTACGGCTGAGGGCAATTTCTTCGTCGAGCGCATCCAGTTGCCGATGGGTCTCCGGCAACGGCGTTTCGGCCTGGCTGACTTCAAAGTGCGTGCCGATGCCGCCGTCCAGACGCTTCTGCGCCAGGTCGAGAATTTGCTGTTGCTGCTTGAGCGTCGCGGCGACGATGTCGCGCTGGGCGTAATGCAGCGACAGCTTGATGTAGGCGCGCACGATGTTGTTCTGCAACTCCAGCTGCGCCAGCCGCGCTTCGGCGGCGCTCATGTGCGCCAGATCCACCGCGCGCTCGCTGGCATTGCTTTCCCGGCCCCAGAGGTCGAGGGCGTAACTGAAACCCAGCGCGGCGTTGTTGTCCCAGGTGGTGGTGTTGGCCAGCTCGCCCGGGCCGTAGAACTGGTCGGTCGGCCAGTTGTGGCGCTTGAGCGTTGACTCGCCATTGATCTGCAACGACTCGGCGGCCTCAGCGACACCGGCCAGCGCCTTGGCCTGACGCACTCGTGCAGCGGCCATGGCCATGCTCGGACTGCCCTGCACGGCGAGGTCGATCCAGTGATTGAGTTGCGGGTCGCCGTAGGCTTGCCACCATTGTGCGGTGGGCCAGTGTGCGTCACGGGCGGCGTGGGCGATGGCGTCGTCAGTGGCCAGTGCGTCGGCTTCCAATGCCGTGCTATGCGGGGCAATTCCTTGCGTTGAGATGCAGCCGCTGAGACCCAGGGTAAAAGCCAGAACACTGAGCGGCAAAAGCGCTCTGTTGATGCGACGCGGCACAGCTGCGAATTCCTGAAAAAGGGGAAGAACCGAGGCCCTGTGGGAGCGGGCTTGCTCGCGAAAGCGTTCTGTCAGAAGACGCCGCGTTGAAGATGAAATCGCTTTCGCGAGCAAGCC
>NZ_JAJSLU010000004.1:146388-168262 GCF_023063025.1 Pseudomonas sp. YL2
CTGGGGGGGGCGGGCTGGGCGGCGAAGGCGTCCGATAAGAAGCCGCCGGGAGGAAGAGAAACCCGCTCCCCCGACCCACCCCCCTCCCACAACGGCGCAATTCTAGGTGGGCGCCTTGGTGGCGATAAGCTGGGATTCCTGTGAATCTTTGTTACCGTTAACGAGATAATCCGTTGGTCGGGGGTCTCAGCCCCTGAAACTTCGTGTCACAATTTGCCATCTCCCTTGAGAGCACCCCATGGACACATTGCAAAACATGCGCGCCTTCAGTTGTGTGGCCGAAGCCGGCAGCTTCACCGCCGCTGCCGTGCAACTCGACACCACCACGGCCAACGTCTCGCGCGCGGTCTCCAACCTGGAAGCCCACCTGCAAACCCGCCTGCTCAATCGCACGACCCGGCGCATCGCCCTGACCGAGGCCGGCAAGCGCTACCTGCTGCGCTGCGAACAGATCCTGGCCTATGTCGAAGAAGCCGAAGCCGAGGCCAGCCAGGCCCACGCCCGTCCCGCCGGCCAGTTGAAAGTGCACACCATGACCGGCATCGGCCAGCACTTCGTGATCGACGCCATCGCCCGCTACCGCAAGACCCACCCGGACGTGACCTTCGACCTGACCATGGCCAACCGCGTGCCGGACCTGCTCGACGAGGGCTACGACGTGTCCATCGTGCTCGCCAGCGAACTGCCGGACTCGGGCTTCGTCTCGCAACGCCTGGGCATCACCTACAGCATCGTCTGCGCCTCCCCGGCCTATGTGAAAGCCAACGGCTGCGCGCAAAAACCCGCAGACCTGCTGAACCACGCCTGCCTGCGCCTCGTCAGCCCGGTGATCCCCCTGGAAAAATGGGCCTTCAACGGCCCGGACGGCCAGGAAATGGTCACCATCAACAGCTCGCCGTTCCTGGTGAACTCCGCCGACGCGATGAAAGCCGCGATCATCAGCGGCATGGGCGTCGGCGTCCTGCCGGTCTACGCCGCCATCGAAGGCCTGCGCAACGGCACGCTGGTGCGGATGATGCCGAACTACCGCTCGCAGGAACTCAACCTGTACGCGATCTACCCTTCGCGGCAGTACCTGGATGCGAAGATCAAGACCTGGGTCGAGTATTTGCGCGGGTCACTGCCGGAGATATTGGCGGCGCATCAGGCGGAACTGGCGGCGTATGAGTTGAGTGGGAGCCTCGCCGGAGCCCGCGTCGCCAACTGATTTTCAACACACGGTGTTCACTGTAGGAGCTGCCGCAGGCTGCGATCTTTTGCCCTTGATGTTTAAAAATCAAAAGATCGCAGCCTACGGCAGCTCCTACAAAAGCGGTGATTTGAAGGGAGTTTTCCGACAGGTTTTGACGGTTGTGACTCGGAAGTGGGGTGGATAGGCTCAGGGGGTCGTTGACGAATCAACGACCGGACTTGGTCGTCCGGGTTTAGAATGGCGCACTTTTTAAGCTTGCTTAATGGCGAGCTGTGCGTGGGAGGGCCTTGGCCCTGCCGGGTTTCCATTCCCTGGTCGACCAACCTGCGTACGGTTCGCCACCCTATTGCTTGGTCGCAGTACGTGGCGAACTCCACATCCCGAATGGAGTTCCACCATGCTCAAACCGACACCCAATCCGCCCCAAGCCGAAAGCACCTCCCCCTACGAATCCCTCGATTCAAAAAAGCTCCACGACGCCGCCGAGCGTGCACTCGACCATTACCTGAAACCTTCCGCCGCCGCTGTGAGATTCCACAAACCCAGCAGCATGTTCCAGGTCGCCCCCGACATGGACAACGAAAGCCTGCTGGTTCACGCCTGCGAATCACTGGCCTCGGCAAGCATCATGACCAGCGACATTGCGGCCTATGTCGAAAGCCCGCAGCGACAGACGATACTGGCGATCCAGCAGATCATCATGCTGGCCGAGCTGGCGGTGAATCGGGTGCTGGATAATGTGGAAGTGAGCCAATCTGCAGCACACAGCTGAGCCATTGTGGGAGCGGGCTTGCTCGCGAAGGCGTCAGCACATCCAACACTTTCGATGACTGACACACCGCTTTCGCGAGCAAGCCCGCTCCCACAGGGGGATTGGGGTGAGTCAGTTAGAAACTGGTCGGCTGTCAGACCGCCATCGCTAGCAAGCCCGCTCCCACAGGGGGAATGGGGTGAGTCAGTTAGAGCCTGGTCGGCTGTCAGGCCGCCATCGCGAGCAGGCTCACTCCTACAGAAAAGCAAAGCAGTCCAGACAGACCGCATGCTCTTCACCACTCAAATGGCCGAGTGTCAGCTCGCCGAAAGCTCTTGATCTTGCCGTGGCGGCCCCATCGGCAGGCTGAGTGGAGGGGTTTATCCGGGGGTGGGAGCGCAGCGACCGTTTGGCGCAGCCAAACACATCGAGAGGAGGTGCAGCGAAGCAAACCGGAGGCGATGCCCCCGGATGAACCCCGCAACGAAGGAACCCGAGCCTAAGCGAGGGCCGAACGCAGGGGCCAAGACCTTTGCTTCCTTTGGGGCGTTTGCCAAAGGGAGTCGCTGTAAGAGCGAAACCGCCAGCAGCAGCACCCGAAGCAACGGATATGTCCCCCATCAACCCAAAGCATGGTCGGCCCAGAGGCCGCCAAGACAACCCAAAACAGAAATGTTAGCTTGCTTGGCAATAAAGCCCAGAAGCCGAGCCCATAGCGATGAAAAAAACAGTCCTGGCCTTCAGCCGCATCACCCCACCCATGATCGAACGCCTGCAGCAAGAGTTCGACGTCATCGTCCCCAACCCGAAGAACGGCGACATCAACGCCCAATTCAACGAAGCCCTCTCCCACGCCCACGGCCTGATCGGCGTCGGCCGCAAACTCGGCAAAGCCCAACTCGAAACCGCCACAAAACTCGAAGTAGTCTCCAGCGTCTCCGTCGGCTACGACAACTACGACCTCGACTACTTCAATGAACGCGGGATCATGCTCACCAACACCCCCGACGTACTCACCGAAAGCACCGCCGACCTCGCCTTCGCCCTGATCATGAGCAGCGCCCGCCGCGTCGCCGAACTCGACGCCTGGACCAAGGCCGGCCAATGGCAGGCCAGCGTCGGCGCACCGTTGTTCGGCTGTGACGTCCACGGCAAAACCCTGGGCATCGTCGGCATGGGCAATATCGGCGCCGCCGTCGCCCGCCGTGGCCATTTCGGCTTCAACATGCCGATTATCTACAGCGGCAACAGCCGCAAGACCGAACTGGAACAGCAACTCGGCGCGCAATTCCGCAGCCTTGACCAACTGCTGGCCGAAGCCGACTTCGTCTGCCTGGTGGTGCCGCTCAGCGACAAGACCCGCCACCTGATCAGCCATCGCGAATTGGCGTTGATGAAGCCGGGGGCGATTTTGGTCAACATCTCCCGTGGCCCGGTGGTCGACGAGAAGGCGCTGATCGAAGCCCTGCAAAACAATCGCATCCGTGGCGCCGGACTGGACGTCTACGAGAAAGAACCGCTGGCCGAGTCGCCGCTGTTCCAGTTGAAAAATGCTGTGACATTGCCGCACATTGGCTCCGCCACGAATGAAACGCGCGAAGCCATGGCCGATCGAGCACTGGCCAATCTGCGCAGCGCGCTGCTCGGCGAACGCCCGCAGGACCTGGTCAATCCGCAAGTCTGGCGCGGATAAAAAATGACGGGCAAGTGCAAAACCACACTTGCCCGTTAGTTGCCGCCCTACACAACTTGAAATTGAACAACAAAGCCAACTTAACAACAGCATTATAAGCTCTGCCCTGGCAATCGAATGTTCGACCACTGCTATGGAGAGCTAATCCCGTGAACAACCTGACAACCGATAAAGTTATTCGCTACAGCAAAGTTATATTAATGGCTTACATCAGCTTCTTTGGTGTATTGGTGATGATTCACAACTTTACCGACTATGACTCGAACTACACGTACGTGGCTCATATCCTGAGCATGGACACAACCACCGCCAGTGAGTCCATAAAATACCGAGCCATCGACTCACCGATGATTCACCACCGGATCTATTGGTTCATCATCACACTGGAAGTGACGTATACAGCGTTGTGCCTGATAGGCACCTATCAACTCTATCGGCACATCAATGCGCCTGCAGAGGTATTCCACGAGGCAAAAAAGTTCTCGATCATGGGCATACTGGCGGCAATTTTCATTTATTACGTGTGCCTGCAAACCGTGGGCGTGGAATGGTTTGACATGGACACTTCCCAATCATGGAATGCCAAGGACTGGGCCCGGCATATCGTAGATTTTATATTGCCAGTGATGATTTACATCACCTTGAAAGTCGAGCGCTGATGTTCAGTGATCATTTGTTTCATACCAACTTCCCCTGCACCGGCGCCACCAGCGTTTTCGGCTTACGAAACACCAAGACATTACCCAGCATCACCAACACCAGCCCGAACAACGCCGGTGCCGTCCACTGATAACCTTCAGCAAACGCTGACACGTTCAGTGCCACCACCGGAAACAGCACGGTGCAATACGCCGCACGTTCCGGCCCCATACGTCCGACCAGCGTCAGGTAAGCGGTGAAGCCGATCACCGAACCGGGGATCACCAGATACAGTAACGCCCCGACGTAACGCGGTGACCACTCCATGTCGAACGCAATGCCATTGACCAGACACCACACCGACAACATCGCCGCACCATAAGCCATGCCCCAGGCATTGGTGGTCAAGGGTTTCAAGCCTGCCTTCTGCTGCAGGCTCGACAGCATATTGCCCGCCGAAAAACACAAGGTGCCACACAGCGCCAGGCCAAGACCAAGCAACGTTTCAGGGCTGGCGTGATGGCCGGCCAGTTCCGGCCAGAACAGCATTCCCAGACCGAACAAACCGAGCGCGCCGCCCATCAACACGTTGCGCGCAATGCGCTGACCGAAGAACACGCGTGCATTGAGCGCATTCCACAAAGTGGCCGTGGAAAACACCACCGCCACCAGCCCGCTGGGAATCCACTGGCTGGCGGTCAGAAAGCACATGAAGTTGACGCAGAACAGGCACAGCCCCTGCGCCACACAGATCAGATGTCCGCGCCGATTCATCGGTTGCAGCCGCCGACTGAGCAGCAACAGCACGAACAGCACCAGCGCGGCGAGACCGAAGCGATAAACGATCGACACCGGAATCGCCACCACGCCCAGTTGCCATTTCAGGGCAATCCAGGTGGTGCCCCAGATCAGCACGGTCAGCAGATACAGCGAAAGGTTCATGACGAAACTCCTGAGAACACCGGGCACTCTGTGGCAAGCGAGCTTGCTCGCGCTTGAGTGCGCAGCACTCACTGATGGGTCCGCTGCGCAGCCCGGCGGGAGCAAGCGCCCTCGCCACAGGGTTGTGTTGTATGGAGGTTCAGGGTGCGACAGCAACGATCGGGGCGCTTGCAGATTCTTGCGCTTTTGTCGCTCGACAGGCTGGCAGCGCGAAAGCTACGGAGTAGGATGCAAGGCGTTGGAGAGAACCGAATATGGCCGCTATCGATACCCTGCAAGTCTTCCAAGCCCTCAACCGCTCGCCGAATGCACGCCTGTTGCACAGCGCCGATCTCGGTGACGGCTTGTCTGCGGCCCTGTGGACCAACCACCACGATGCCCAGGAGTACGAAACGCCGAGCCACCACACGCTTTCCTGCTACATCGCCGGGGGCACGGGCACCTTTCGCCGTGGCCAACCGGGGCGCAAGGGCGGACCGGACAAGTTGTGCATCCTGCCCGCCGATCACCAATCGGGCTGGGTGATCAACGGCGATCTGCGTCTCGCTCATCTGTATTTCAGCGCCGAACAATTTGCCTTGGGTTGCGTCACGCTGCTGGATCGCGAGCCGCGAGAGATGCAGTTGCGCGAGCAGACCTTTCTGGAAGATCCGCAGCAGGCCCGACGCTTTCGTCAGTTACTGACACTGAATTGGGACGAACCGGCCGAACGCCTGCTGACCAGCAGCATTGCGCATGAATTGATCAGCCATACCCTGCTCAGCCAGGTCGGCGCCCGGCAGGGTGTGCGCCTCAAGGGCGGACTGGCGCCCCATCAGCGGCGGCAACTGGTCGAGTTCATCGACAATCAGTTGGCCGAGCCGATCAGCCTCGGGCAACTGGCCGGGCTGTGTGCGCTGTCGGAATACCACTTTGCGCGGATGTTTCGCGTGAGCTTCGGCCTGCCGCCGCATCAGTACGTGCTGGCGCGACGCTTGAGCCGGGCGCGGGAGTTGTTGCACGCGACGGCGTTGCCGCTGGGGGAGATTGCACTGGTGTGCGGGTTTACCAGTGCCAGTCATTTCACCAACCGGTTTCGGCAGGTATTGGGTGGGACGCCTGGGGAATATCGGCAGGCGTTTTTGCGTTAGATCCGCGATTTTTATTGCCTGATCGGGCCGTTTCGCGAGCAAGCCCGCTCCCACAGGGTTCAGAGTGAACTCAGATTGTGTGAATAACACGATCCAGTGTGGGAGCGGGCTTGCTCGCGAAGAACGATGACGCGGTCCTGGATCAGAACTCCAAAGTGCTCGACAACGAAATCTGCCGCGAATCGCCCATCGACACAAAGAACCGGCTCGCCGCCGAGGTGTAGTAGGTGCGGTCGAACAGGTTCTTCACGTTGAGCTGGAACTTGACCTTCTGCCCTTCGAGTCTGGTGTCGTAAGTGGCAAACGCATCGGCCACGGTGTAGCTCGGCAGGTCGAAATCATTCACCGCATTGCCCGCGCGTTCGCCGACATACCGCGCCCCGGCACCGACCCGCAGTTGGTCGCCACCCATCACGCTGCCGAAGTCATACACCGCCGACAATGAACCGCTGTTCTTCGCCACGTTTTGCAAGCGATTGCCTTTGTAGTCCGGGTCTTCGGTGACCTCGGCATCGGTGTAGGCATAGGCGCCGATCAGGCTCCAGCGATCGGTCAACTGCCCGGTCAGGTCCAGTTCCAGACCCCGGGAACGCACTTCGCCAGCCGCGCTGTAAATGGTGGTTGGGCCTTCAGAATTGGAGACCAGCACGTTGCGCTTCTTGATGTCGAACAGCGCGATATTGCCGGTGATGCGCCCCGGCATATCCAGACGCGCACCCAGTTCCCACGACTTGGCCTCTTCCGGCGCAATGCTGCCGTCGAGCACGGTGCTGCTGCCGCTGAGCGGGGCGATGGTCGAGTTGGGTTTGAACGATTCGGTGTAGCTGCCGTAGAACGACAACTCGTCGGTGTAGCGATACACCAGCCCCGCGCGAGGCACGAATTTCTGCCCGTTGCTGTCGGTGTTGGCCTTGAACGGCACGCCTTTGCCGGCGTACTGGTCGTACTCCTGGAAGCGCCCGCCGGCGACCAGAATCCACTGATCATTGAGATGGATCGAGTCCTGCAGAAACACCGAATCGCTGCGCAGCAGATCGGTCTGCGCACTGTCCGCCGGACTGACCGTGGTGCCTTCGACTTCGCGGCCGTAGACCGGGTTGACGTAGCTGAAGGTGCTCAGGCTTTTCTGGCGGATCAGGTCAGCGCGGTAGATCTTGCGGTACTCGTCGTCAACGCCGAACACCAGATCATGCTGCATGCCCAGCAGGTTGACCTTGCCCTCAAGGCTGGCGGTGGTGAAGCGGTCAGTGCTGATCGCGCCTTGCGTGCCGTCCATGCTGCGGGTCAGCGTGCCTTTTTTGGTGTCGATGGCGGTCACGCGTACCTGGCTGGCGTCGTAGGTTTCGCGGTTCCAGCTGTAGCCAAAATGGGCTTTCCAGTCGTCGTTGAGTTCGTGGTCGGCTTCGAAGTGGTACAAGTCGGAACGGCCTTCCATGTCGTTGAACGGCTCGTCCAGACGCTCGTTGCGCGAGATGTCCAGCGGATGGTTGGTGCGCGGATCGATTACCGTGCCCCGGTCGAACGGGGTGAGAAACTCGCGGTGTTCATAGCCGAACGACAGCTTGGTACGCTCGCCGAACCAGGCCAGCGACGGCGCGATCAGCGTCTCGCGGTGAGTGCCGTAGTTGCGCCAGTAATCTTCGTCTTCATGGTCCAGCACCAGCCGATAGGCCAGCCCGGATTCGCCCAGCGCCCCGGTGCTGTCGAAGGTGCCACCGCTGCCATTCTTGCCGTCGCCGTAGGTGGAACCGCGCAGGGTCAGGGCGTTGTATTGAGTCAGTTCCGGCTTCTTGCTGACCAGGTTGACCACGCCGCCCGGATCCTGAATGCCGTAGAGCAACGAGGCCGGGCCCTTGAGCACTTCGACCCGATCGACCGTCGCGTTCATGCCACGGCCCTGCACGATCGGCATGCCATCGCGCATGATCGAGCCATTGCGGTTGTCGCCGAAGCCACGGGTCATCACCGAGTCCTGGGTGCTGCCCAAGGTGTTGCCCTGGGTGATGCCGCTGACGTTGGCCAACGCATCGTCGAGATTGCGCGGGGCCTGATCGCGAATGACCTGGGCCGGGATCACGTTGACGGTCTGCGGGATTTCCTGCAGCGAAGCCGAGGAGCGCATCACCGAACTGGTCTGCGGCGGCTGATAGCTCATCGACTCGTCACGCATCGACGTGATGGTGGTCGCGCCAAGATTGAGTGCGCCTGCGGTGGGTTGCGGTTCCAGCGCCAGGGTGTGGCTGTCGGTACGGCGAAAGGTCATGCCGGAACCACTGAGCAGGCGTTGCAGCGCCTGTTCGGCGCTCATCTGGCCGCTGACGGCCGGGGCGTTGAGGCCGTACGGCGCTTCATCGGTGTAGACCACGCTTTGCCCGGTGACGCGGCTGAAGTCGCTCAGAGCCTGGGGCAGTGGTTTGGCGCTCAGGGAGAAACTGAACTGTTTCTGTGTCGGACTGCTGACGGTTTCAGCGGCCAGCGCCACACTCAGCGGCAACAGCGCCAATGCGGAAAAACTCAATGCCGAAACACCCAACCACTGTTTGACCGAACCCGATTTTGCCCTGGACTTCATTGCTCAATGACCTGTGTAGAACCGCAACGGATGCGAATGACTCGCAGTTTCAGTCACTACACGGATGGGGCTGCGGTTTACCTCACCACTCATTTGAAAATATTTTTTGGTGTCTGAAAGAACGCTATCGCGAGCAGGCTCACTCCTACAGGGGGAACGCATTCCAAATGTAGGGGTGAGCCTGCTCGCGATGGCGCCGGCAGGCTCAGCGCAAAATAATCAGATGCCCCCGCACCTGATGCTGCTCAAACCCCATCACACCCTGCAGAGGACTGAGCACCGCCTGCGGATCCTTGCTCGGAAAACTGCCGCTGACTTTGCGCGCAGCCAACTCATCATTGAGCACAACAATCCGCCCCGGGTAATAGCGCCGCAGATCCTCCACCACGTCGGCCAGCGACGCCTTGTAGTAATTCAGCCAGCCTTGGCGCCAGGCCAATTGCGCTTCGCTGTCCACCGCGTGCGATTTTTCCGCAATGCCCTGCCCGTAAGCCACTTGCTGGCCGGCGGTCAGAATCTGCTGTTGCGCGTTGCGATTCGCCGCCACGCCAACACGCCCGGACAGCACCGTGACTTGCGCACCACCGGGCTGCAGACGCACTTCGAACTGCGTGCCGAGCACCCGCGCCTCACCCTTCTCCGCCGCGACCACAAACGGATCCCCCGTATGCGTGACACTGAAAAATCCGGCACCGCGACGCAATTGCACATGCCGCTCGCCATGACTGAAATCCACCGCGATGGCGCTGTCGGCATCCAGCGTGACTTGCGATTGATCGGCCAGGGTCACGGTGCGGATCTCGCCCGGTGCCGAAACGTAATCGGCACCCAGATCATCGATCCAGCGCTGCGGCTGCCAACCCGTGCCAAGGCTGATCATCAGCATCAGACACGCGGCCATCGCCAGCGCGCCCGACCAGCGCAGCAGCGTTGAACGACGCGGACGATCCATCGCATTGAGGTAGCCCTGCAACGCCAACGCCTCTTCATCGGCCAAGGTACGCGCCGGACTTTCGCTCAACTCCCAGAGCACTTGCGCCTGGGCGTAGGCCTCGGCGTGGGCCGGGTCGGCGCGCAGCCATTGGCTGAAGGTCAGTTGATCGCCGGTGCTCGGGCGGTCGTGCAGCAGGCTCAGCCAGGCGAGCGCGGCCTGCTCCTGAGCAGGCGTCGGGGTGACGCGGTCGGTGACTTTCACGGTGCTTTCCCTGGCAGGCGTGGCGCGGGTTCGCGCAGGCTGGCCTTGCAGGCCTCGAGGGCGCGCATCATATGTTTTTCCACGGCGCTTTGGGACAGGCCCATGGCCTTGGCGATGTCTGCGTATTTGCGGCCGTGGATGCGATTGAGCAAAAAGATCTGCCGAGTGCGCTCGGGCAAGGCGCGCAACGCCGCTTCGACATGGCGCAGATCATTGCCCGCTTCGAGCGCGGCTTGCGGTTCGCTGCCGTGACTGTCCGGCGCATCCGGTTGCCAGCCCTCATTGACCCGCACCCGCGTGCCTTCGCTGCGCAAGTGATCGATGGCGATGTTGCCGGCGCAGCGCAAAAGGTAGGTGCTGAGTTCTTCGACCTGCACCAGCGGCCGTCGCCAGAAACGCAGAAACAGATCCTGCACCAGATCCGCCGCCGTGGCCCGGCAGCCGACGCGCCGGTTGACCAGCGCCTCCATCTGCGAGCGCTGCGACAGGAACACCTGAAGAAAATGCGCACGCGCGCCGTGCGGTTCGTCGTCGCGGGATTCCGGGGGATGACCGGTCAGCATGTCAGACCTGCGCCCAGGCAGCGACCGGGCTGGCCAGCAGACTCAACCCGGCCAGTGCGAGGGCCAGACGTGGGCGATACGGCAGCAACAGCACCAATGCCAAAGCGCTGAGCATGAGCACCGCGAACCAGTCGACCAGACCGAAACTCCAGCCGTGTGCAGCGACTGCCGCCCATAGCGACAGCCCGAGCAACAGCCAACCGGCGAGTTTCAGACCCCGTGCGCGTCGCGCCGAGGGTTTGTTGCCGAGCAGGTCATCGTGGTGCCGAGGCATCGACAGACACAGCGCACTGAACGCGGCATAGCACAGCAACAACGCCAGCAACATCAGCTGACCTCCTGCTCAAGCGCGATCGGTCGCGGCTTTTCGCGGGATGTTTTTTTCACGCTGACGGCGCCGCCGGCACGCTGCATTTTCCATGCGGCCCAGCCGAGGAACAGACCTGCGCCCAGGCAAGTCAGATCGAAACCCGCCAGCGTCCAGTCACCTTGCGCCAGCGTTACCCCGAGATTCCACGGTGTGGTCAGATTGATCAGCGGCACCGCGATAAACAGCACGGCAGCCAGCGCGAGCTGTTCGACCCAGGCCTTGCGCCCTTTGCGCAGCAACGCGTGCACCACACTCAAAGCCCAGGCGATAAAAAACGCATTCACTTCCTGAACGGCGCGCCCGAGCAGATCTGTCGGCAACAGGCGATTGGCCAAAAAGAACACCGCCACCGCCAACACCAGCCCGGCCATGCTGGCGATGTTCAGCACTTCCACCAGACGCAATTCGAACGGCATCACGCCGCTCTTGGCGTGTTTGAGCTGGCGCTTGCCAAGCCAGATCACCAGCCCGGTGCCGATCATCGCAGTACTCGCCAGACCACAAATGAAATACAGCCAGCGCAATGTCGACCCGGCAAAGTGGCCCATGTGCAAACCGTAGAACGTGCCGCCGACGGCCATCGCGACGGGCTGCTCCGGGGTGCTGCCGAGGCGCTCGCCGGTGACGCCGTTGAACGTCACCGCGCGACCGAAATCGTGGACGACGCGGTCGCCACGGCGCGACAGCACCACCGAGGCATTCGCGTCCCCCGGGTTGTTCACTGTCAGCCGCGCGGTGCTGCCTCCCGCCCACTGCTCGCTGGCCTTGGCCAGAAGTGGAGCCATCGGGCTCAGCGGCGCCGCCCGGTTGGCTCGCTCAGGGGTCTTCGATGCCGGAAAAACTTCGTCGTAAAAGGTGCGCACGTCGCCGTTATAGGATGCCAGAATGCTCGCCGGCATGACCATCGCCATGAAAATCACCAGGCTGCTGTAGGTGATCATCAAGTGAAACGGCAACACCAGCACGCCGACCGCGTTATGCCCGTCGAGCCATGAACGCTGGCCTTTGCGCGGGCGAAAGGTGAAGAAGTCCTTGAAGATTTTCTTGTGGGTGATGATGCCGGTGATCAGCCCGACGAACATCACCATCGCCGCCATCGTCGCCAGCCAGCGGCCCCATGGATAAGGCATTTGCAGCTGGAAATGGAAGCGATAGAAGAACTCGCCGCCCAGGCTTTCGCGGGCCTGGACTTCACTGCCGGTCTGCGCGTCAATTGTTCTGGATTCGAACTTGCCGCGCTGGCCCGGTGCGTTCGGCGCCTGCTGCCAGCGCACCGTCAGGCCCGGGTCACGGGCGTCGGGCAAGTCGATCAGCCAGCGCGAGGCGCCGGCGGCGTGTTGCTGCAGGTAACTCTGCGCCAGGGTCAGGCTCGCTTCGGCATTGATGGGCCGCGAGGGAATTTCCGGCTGCATCCAGTGGCTGATCTCATCCTTGAAATAGGCCAGCGTTCCGGTGAGAAAAATCGCAAACAGCAACCAGCCGAACACCAGCCCCGTCCATGTGTGCAGCCAGGCCATCGACTGACGAAAGCCCTCTTTCATGCGTAACCCAAGCCGCGCGCGGCACCCGACACCGTCGCCAGAATCACGCTGGGCACCAGCAAACCGACCCACGCCGACCACGCCGTGCGGCAAGCGAAGCACCACAGCACCGCGACCAGATAGACCAGAAAGGAAATGGTCATACCGGTCACCACCGCTTCGGCGCGGCTCAACGGCAGCCACATCGTCAACGCGACACTGGCCAGCGCCGCGACCAGATAGCCGCCGAACACCGCCGCCAGCACCCGCGAAGTGACAGCCAGACGATAGGACATGGGAAGTGAGGCGAGTTTGCCTTTCATGTTTCAACCCTGAAACGAAAAAACGTCCGGCCAACGAGCCGAACCAACAGGCGAGCAATATTAATGATAAATATTCTCATACGCAAAAGCATCTGATTGCCGGACACCCTCACCCGCCCCTACAATGCGAACAGTTCTTGTTCTCTAACGCATCGATCATGCGCCCGGAGTAATACCCTTGTCGTCCGCCCATCCCGTCGAATCGCTCTACCACGACCACCACAGCTGGCTCACCGGCTGGTTGCGGCGCAGACTCGGCTGCCCGGACAGCGCGGCGGATCTGGCGCAAGACACGTTCATCCGCGTGCTCAGCTCTCGCGAACCCGCAGTGATCATCGAGCCGCGCGCCTTCCTCACCACCCTCGCCAAACGCGTGCTGTTCAATCATTACCGTCGTCAGGATCTGGAACGCGCCTACCTCGACACCTTGGCGCAGATGCCGGAAATGGTTGCGCCATCGGAAGAAGACAAAGCGATCATCCTGCAAACCCTGATCGAACTGGATCAGTTGCTCGATGGCTTGCCGCGTCTGGTCAAGCGCGCCTTTTTGCTGGCGCAGGTAGATGGCCTGACTTATCCGCAAATCGCCGCCGAACTGGGCATCTCCGTGGCCACGGTCAAACGTCATCTGCAAAAAGCCGCCCTGCGCTGCTATTTCGCCCTATGAACCGCGTCCCGGATTTCTCTGCGCAAGTGGCCGAACAGGCCGTGCACTGGCTGATGGAAATGCAGCAGGGGACGCTCTCCCCGCGTCAGCAACAAGCCTGGCAGCAATGGCTGGACGCCCACAGCGAACATCGTCGCGCGTGGGAGCACATGCAGCGGGTCAACCAGCGCTTGCGCGGCGTGGCTTCGCCATTGGCCCATGCCGCGTTGAACGGGCAGAAGTCTTCCAGTCGCCGTCAGGCGCTCAAATTGCTGCTGCTTCTCGGTGCCGGTTCTGCCGTCACCTGGGGCATGCGCGAGCACAATCCACTGCCGACACTGCTCGCCGATTACCGCAGCCCGCTGGGGGAGCGCCGCAAGGTTACGCTGGGTGCGGGCAGCCAGTTGCAGCTCAACACCGCGAGCGCAGCGGACGTGGACAGCACGCAACGGCTGATCCGTTTGCTGGAAGGCGAGATCCTCCTAAGCACCGCCCAAGCGTTCGAAGTGCGCACGGCGCAAGGGCTGTTGAAAACCAGTGCTGCCCGACTCAACGTCCGGCAATTTGCCGATCGCACGCAGGTGGCGCTATTCGAAGGCCAGGTCGAATTGACCCGCCCCGGGCGCGAGCCGATGTGGCTACCCGTTGCCCGTCAGCTGAGTTTCAGCGCCACCTCAGTCAGCGAAGCCAAGCCACTGGACGCCAACAGCGGCGCCTGGGCCGACGGCATGCTGATCGCCGCACACATGCGCCTGGGCGACTTCCTTGAAGAGCTCGGGCGTTACCGTCGCGGCCAGTTGCATTGCGATGCGAAAGTGGCCGACTTGCTGATCTCCGGGACCTATCCACTGGACGACAGCGAGCGGATTCTTGATCTGCTGCAAATCAGTCTGCCGGTGAAAGTACGGCGGTTTACCCGCTATTGGGTCAGCGTAGAGGCGCGGGTTTAAAACAAAACTGTGGCGAGGGAGCTTGCTCCGCTGGCCTGCGCAGCAGGCCCTCAATACAGGGGCCGCTTTGCGCCCCAACGGGGAGCAAGCTCCCTCGCCACAAAATCAGTCATGCAAAAAATATTCGTAAACCGTGAGCCGTTTTTCAGATCTGGCGTGACAGAGAAGGAAAGCCCCGTTGATTCAACCTTCTCAGGATCACCCTTCATGCACCCCACCCGCCTCACGCCACTGGCCCGTCGCCTGCGCAACCTCATACTGGGCGCCAGCCTGAGCTTCAGCGCTCTGCCGGCCATGGCCGCCGAAACCAGGGTTTACCACATCGCTCCGGCGTCGCTGGAAAACGCCCTCAACCAGTTTGGTCGTGAAGCCGGCGTGCTGATTTCCTTCGGCTCGCAGATCACCCGAGGCGTGCAAAGCCGTGGCCTCGAAGGCAGCTACAGCACCGCAGAAGGCCTCGATGCACTGCTCGAAGGCACCGGCCTGCAAGCTCGCGCCGAAGGCAACAATGCCTTCAGCCTGCAACCGGTCGGCGACACGGCGCTGGAGCTGGACACCTCGAAAGTCGTCGGTGACTGGCTCGGTGAAGCGGCGCAGGTCAACGTGTTCGAACACCCCGGCGCCCGCGATGTGATCCGCCGCGAAGACTTCGAACGTCAAGGCGCGACTCAGGCGCGCGACGTGCTCAACCGCATCCCCGGGGTCAATGCCCCGGAAAACAACGGCACCGGCAGCCACGACATGGCGCTGAACTTCGGCATTCGCGGCCTCAATCCGCGCCTGGCCGCGCGCTCGACCGTACTGATGGACGGCATTCCCGTGCCGTTCGCACCGTACGGCCAACCGCAGTTGTCGTTCGCGCCGATCAGCATGGGCAACATGGATGCCGTGGACGTGGTGCGTGGCGGCGGCGCGGTGCGTTACGGCCCGCAGAACGTCGGCGGGGTGGTCAACTTCGTGACCCGTGCCATTCCCGACGCGCCGACGGTCAAGGGTGGCTTCCAGACGGAGACCAGCCCGTCGTCGAGCCATGACGGCTTCAAAACCAGCGCCAACCTGCTGGCCGGCGGCACCAACGAAAATGGTCTGGGCGGCGCGCTGCTTTACTCCGGCACCCGTGGCGGTGACTGGCGTGAACACAGCGACAGCGAAATCGACGACCTGATCCTCAAGGGCAAATACCAGCTCGACGAGGCCAACAGCTTCAACGCCATGGCCCAGTATTACGAAGGCAAGGCCGACATGCCCGGCGGCCTCAGCGTCGCCGATTACGACGCCGATCCGTATCAGTCGACGCGCCTGAAAGACCAGTTCTGGGGTCGCCGCACAATGTTCAACTTCGGCTATCGCTATCAGGAAGATCGCCGCGAATTCACCGCCAACACTTTCTTCACCAAGACCCTGCGCAGCGGTTATCTGGATCAGGGCAGTTTCCTCTCGCTGTCACCGCGCGAATATTGGGTACGCGGTTTCGAAACACGTTTCGCCCAAGGCTTCGACCTCGGCCCGACCAGCCATGAAGTCGGCGTCGGTTACCGCTACATCAACGAGGCCGGCCACGAGTTGCGCTATCGCACGCCGATCAGCAGCAACCAATACCCGACTACCGACAGCCGCAACGACCGCGACACCCGTGGTGGCACCGAAGCCAATGCGTTGTTCGTCGACGACCGCATCGACATCGGCAAGTGGACCATCACTCCGGGCGTGCGCTACGAGATGATCGAGTCGCAGCAGACCAACAACCTGACCGACGTCAAATACAAGGGCGACTACAACACCGCGCTGCCGGCGCTGAACGTGCTGTATCACCTGAGCGACAGTTGGAATCTTTATGCCAACACCGAAGGTTCGTTCGGCAGCGTGCAATACAGTCAGATGCCCAACCGTGTGAGCAGCGGCGAAGTCAAACCGGAGAAGGCCCGCACTTGGGAACTCGGAACCCGTTATGACAACGGCACCCTGCGCGCGGAAATCGGTGCGTTCCTGATCAACTTCGACAACCAGTACGAAAGCAACCAGACCAACGATTCGGTGATCGCCCGGGGCGAGACCCGTCATCAAGGCATCGAGACCAGCGTCAACTATGCGCTGGATGACTTGAGCCCGGCACTCGCCGGTTTCGATGTGTACGCCACTTATGCCTATGTTGACGCGACCATCCGTGAAGACGGGCCGAACAAGGGCAATCGCGTGCCGTTCTCTTCAAAACACAAGGGCACGATTGGCGTTGGTTACACCGAAGGCCCGTGGAAACTCAACGTCGACAGCAGCTTCCAGAGCGACCAGTTCGCCGACAATGCTAACACCTCCAGGGAAAGCGCCGACGGCAGCACCGGCAAGATCCCCGGTTACATGCTGTTCAGCAGCCGCGCCGGTTACGACTTCGGCCCGCAACTGTCGGATCTGAACGTGGCGGTGGGGGTGAAGAACATCTTCAACACCCAGTATTTCACCCGCTCGTTCGATGACAACAACAAGGGCAAGTACGTGGGTGAGCCGCGCACGGTGTATGTACAGACGTCTGTAGCTTTCTGACAACTGTGGCGAGGGAGCTTGCTCCCGCTCGGCTGCGAAGCGGCCGTAAATCTTGCTGATGCGGTCTGACTGTTGAACGGCGTTGCAGGTTTTGGGGCTGCTTCGCAGCCCGGCGGGAGCAAGCTCCCTCGCCACACATTGACCAAACAAAAACGGGCCTGCTTGCGCAGGCCCGTTCTCATGGGGTGGCTTGAAAAATCAGCACATCAACTGTTGATCGCTGCCTGTTCGTTCTCGAGAAACTCTTCCTCCAGCAGTGCGTCATTCGCCTTGCTGAATGGCACGATGGCGGCGCGGGGTTTGCCTCGCAGTTTGCCAAACAGGTGCTCCAGCGCGTGTTCCAGTTTTTCGGCTGCACCGTCGATCGCCTGTTCCAGCGAATCGGCTTTGTGGGTGACGGAAATCGGTTGATGGCCTTTTGGCCGCGCTTCCAGTTGGCAGCGCAAGTCATGGGGACCTGGTTTGTCGCCGTTCTCGTCGCTCAGGTGGACTTCGACACGGGTCAGGTCTTCTTCATAACGTTCGAGCGTGCTCTCAATAGTTGTACGTACCCACTCCTCCAGTCGCTTACTGCTTTGAATATGGTTATCGCTGTTGACTTGGATTTGCATAGTTCATCCCTTATTTCAGCTAGCTCGCCAGAGGCCTTGAGTTGGATTTCCTGACCTCCTGGTTACAACAATCGGCCCGACCGGCGAACATTTCAACCCCTAAAAAAAGATAAATATTCATTCGCAAAAAAAGCCGGACAACCGGGCAAGTCACTGGTAAGGTCGGGAGTTGGGTCGCCTCGCAACCCTGCAAAATCTGCTCACAATTGCCCGTCGTTCAACGGGTGCAAGCTGCGGAAAATCCCCGCCTCCTCCACCAGCCAGTCATGCACCGCGCGCACGCCCGGATGGCTCAAGGCCCCCGGCGCATACAGCAGCACGTAGCGTTTGTGGTTGGGCACCGACAGCCCGAACGGCACAATCAACGTCCCGCGCTCCAGTTCATCGTTGAGCAACGTGCGTCGGGCAATCGCCACGCCCATGCCGGCGATCGCCGCTTCGATGGTCAGGTGATTGCGATTGAACGTGTGCCCACGCCGTACGTCGGCGCCTTCAAAGCCAATCGCGTTCAGATAAAACTCCCATTCCGCGTATTCATAACTGCCGCGCCAGGCGGTGATGTCGTGCAACAGCGGGAAATGCACCAGATCCGCCGGCCCGTGCAGCGGCGGGCGTCCGCGCAACAAACTCGGCGCGCAGACCGGGAAAATCTGCTCATCGAGCAAGGCTGTGGATAACAGTCCCGGATAGCTGCCGTCGTTCAGGTCAATCGCCAGATCGAAATCGCCCTCGTGCAACGGCACGCTGCTGTCCTCGGCCACCAGGCGCAACTGGATGTCCGGATAGCGCTGCTGCAGACGCGGCAAACGCGGGGTCAGCCATTTGCTGAGGAACGACGGAATCGAACGCACCCGCAGAATCCCGCTGATCATCCCCGCATCCAGTCGACGCAATTCCGCATCAATGCTGCCGTAGGCCTCGTTGACGGTAATCGCTAACCGCTGGCCTTCCGCACTCAACTCCACGCCCCGCGCTCGTCGGTGGAACAGGCGAAAACCGAGGCGCTCTTCCAGTTGGCGAATCTGCTGGCTGACCGCCCCCGGAGTGATGTGCAGCTCTTCAGCGCAACGGGTGAACGACAGGTGCCGCGCGGCACAGGAAAACACCTGCAGCCAGACGTAGGTCTGGGCATGCAATTGACGACTCATCGTTTAGTCCTGCTAAAGGCTTTCTTAGGAAGTTTCGTTGGTCACGTAGATCTGACGTAGGCAGTATCGCCGACATTGCGCTTGTCCTACAAAAAATGGCAGCGATTCCTACTCCATTGCTTGTAAGGGTTTAGCATGGCTATCAGTGTTTTCGATCTATTCAAAGTCGGCATCGGTCCGTCCAGTTCCCACACCGTCGGCCCGATGCGCGCCGCCGCGACCTTCGCCCAGGCGCTGATCGATCAACGGTTGCTCAACGATGTGCGCCGCGTGGAAATCCGTTTGTACGGTTCGCTGTCGGCCACCGGTGTCGGCCACGCCACCGACCGCGCCACCGTCATGGGCCTGATGGGTGAATGGCCGGACAGCATCGATCCGGCGACCATCGATCCACGCATCCAGCAACTGCGCGAAAGCGGCGTGTTGCTGCTGGCCGGCCAGCGAGAAATTTCCTTCAACTGGCAGCACGATCTCCTGCTGCTGGACGAAAGCCTGCCCTACCACCCCAACGCCATGTCGCTGACAGCCTTTGGCGAAAGCGCCGAGCTCTTTACCCAGACGTACTACTCGATCGGCGGCGGTTTCATCATCGAAGCGGCGGAAGCTGAGTCCGGTGTGGCGCCGGCCGGCGACGTGGTGCTGCCGTACGATTTTTCCAGCGCTGCCGAGTTGCTGAGCCTGTGCAAGCAGCACAACTTGCGCGTGTCGGAATTGATGATGGCCAACGAACGGGCCTGGCGCAGTGACACTGAAATCCGTAACGGCTTGCTGCACATCTGGTCGGTGATGCGCGAGTGCGTCGAGCAAGGCCTGCGCCACGAAGGCATCCTGCCCGGTGGGCTGAACGTGCCGCGCCGCGCGGCGAAATTGCACCGCAGCCTGCTGGAAATCGGCAAGCCGAATGTCATCAGTTCGACGCTGTCGGCGATGGAGTGGGTCAACCTGTTCGCCCTCGCCGTCAACGAAGAGAACGCTGCCGGCGGGCGCATGGTCACCGCGCCGACCAATGGCGCGGCCGGGATCATTCCGGCCGTTCTGCACTACTACATGAAATTCAATCCAGACGCGTCTGACGATGACGTCGTCGCTTTCTTCATGGGCGCCGCCGCCGTCGGCATTCTGTGTAAGAAAAATGCCTCGATCTCCGGCGCCGAAGTCGGCTGCCAGGGCGAAGTCGGTTCGGCCTGCGCCATGGCCGCGGCGGGCCTCGCTGAAGTACTCGGCGCAACTCCGGAGCAACTGGAAAACGCCGCTGAAATCGGCCTGGAACACAACCTCGGCCTGACCTGCGACCCGGTCGGCGGCCTGGTGCAGGTGCCGTGTATCGAGCGCAATGCCATCGCCGCCGTGAAGGCGATCAACGCCACGCAAATGGCCCTGCGCGGCGACGGCAAACACTTCATTTCCCTCGACCGGGTAATCCGAACCATGCGCGATACCGGCGCCGACATGCACGACAAATACAAAGAGACTTCACGGGGCGGCCTGGCTGTGAACTGGGTGGAATGCTGACGCGCATTGCCTGACCGTCCCGGCGGGCCGCAACTTGCGGCCCGCCCACCGTGGGCCCGAGCAAAAATAATAACGAGGCAAAAACGAAGGCCGGTGGACGTACACCTGCTGCCGAAAATCCCGCTGTAGGTCGCACACGCAACACCGCAATAGCCCACAAGGGCTGGAGCAAATCCGACACCACCTGGATGCTCGGTCTGTATGGCACCGCCATCGGTGCCGGCACTTTGTTTCTGCCGATCAACGCCGGTGTCGGCGGTTTCTGGCCATTGCTGATTCTGGCGTTGCTGGCGTTCCCGATGACCTTTTTCGCCCACCGGGGCCTGACCCGCTTCGTGCTGTCCGGGCGTTCGGGCGACATCACCGAAGTCGTTGAAGAACACTTCGGCATCGGTGCCGGCAAGCTGATCACCCTGCTGTACTTCTTCGCGATCTTCCCGATCCTGCTGGTGTACAGCGTCGCGCTGACCAACACCTTGAGCAGCTTTCTCGAACACCAATTGCACATCGCCCCGCCACCTCGGGCAATCCTGTCGCTGGCGCTGATCCTCGGCCTGATGGCGATCGTGCGCTGCGGGCAGAACGTGATCGTCAAAGCCATGAGCGTGCTGGTCTATCCGTTCGTCGCCGCGCTGCTGTTGCTCGGCCTGAGCCTTATCCCCAACTGGAACGGCGCGTTCTTCGCCAGCGCCAAGGAAGCGATGCCGCTGTCGACGTTCCTCAAGACCCTGTGGCTGGCGATCCCGGTGATGGTGTTCTCGTTCAACCATTCGCCGATCATCTCCGCCTTCGCGGTTGACCAGAAGCAGCGCTACGGCGCCGAGGCCGAACGCAAGAGCAGTGGCATCCTCGCGATGGCCCACGGGATGATGGTGGTGACGGTGATGTTCTTCTGCTTCAGCTGCGTACTGGCGCTGTCGCCGGCCGATCTGGCAGCAGCGAAGGCGCAGAACATTTCGATCCTGTCGTACCTGGCCAACCACTTCCAGACCCCGGTCATCGCTTACGCCGCGCCGCTGATCGCGCTGGTGGCGATCACCAAATCCTTCCTCGGCCACTACATCGGCGCCAGCGAAGGCTTTCAGGGCATGATCGTCAAGAGCCTGCGCGGTCGTGGCAAGGTGATGTCGGCGAGCTGGCTGAACCGTGCGACCGCGCTGTTCATGATCCTCAGCTGCTGGGCCGTGGCGACGTTCAACCCGAGCATCCTCGGCATGATCGAAACCCTCGGCGGGCCAGTGATTGCCTGCCTGTTGTTCCTGATGCCGATGTACGCCATCCGCCGTGTGCCAGCCTTGCGCCAGTACTCGGGACAGGCGTCCAACGTGTTCGTGGTGCTGATCGGCCTGATTGCACTGTCGGCGATCATCTACTCGGTTCTGCCCTGAAACGGGCCACAAATGACAAAGGCGAGCCATGGGCTCGCCTTTTTTATGCCGTATCCATTGTCCAACAATTTTCCCGGCATGCCCCTTGCAAATCCCCTGTAGGAGCTGGGCCAGGGGGGGGGGCTTTTTTTTTTTTTATCCCAGATGAAACAGGGGCCGAACAAAAAAGCCCGGCCGCGGCCGGCGCCCCC
>NZ_JAJSLU010000004.1:168272-265142 GCF_023063025.1 Pseudomonas sp. YL2
CCGCAGGCTGCGATCTTTTGATCTTCATGACCGAAGTCAAAACAGCGCAGATCAAAAGATCGCAGCCTGCGGCAGCTCCCACATAAAGCAACAACACAGGCCACGGAATCGCCGATGATCAGGTATTGCGAACCAACCCGATCACGGCCGGTCAACAACTGCACGTTCAATCAGGCGGTGACGCATCATGGACAACCCTTTTCAGATCATTACCGATGCCTTCGCGCCGGACTATCAGATCAACCTGAGCATTCAGGGGCTGGACGGCAGCATCATGCTGACCCTGTCGAACAGCGGCCGAATCGTCGCCAAACGGATGATCAGCGCCGAACAGCGCAACGATCCGGTACGGCTCAAGCGGCTGGTGCAAAGCATTCAGTTCGGCATCGCCATCGAACAGGGCCATAGCGCCATGGCGATCCTTGAAGCGATGACCAGCGGTGACGGGCTGCCTCCGCCACCGCAGCAGAACAACGGCCAGCCTGGGCCGTCGATGGGGCTTTAAAGTTCGCCCTTCTCGATCTCGGGGTGTTCACCGGAGCCGGCGCCGAGCTTGCGTTGCGGTTTTTCGATCTTCACCGACGGAAATTGCGACGAGGCGTAACGCACCACCAGGATCGAGAACGCCAGCAGCAGAATGCCGCCGCACAGGTAGATGATGCCCATGTCCGGCGGGTTGTGGTGCGAAACGTTGGAGATCAGCAGGCGGGTCAGCGCAGTGATCGCCACGTAGATCAGGAAGCGCACCGGCATGTGGTTGGTCTTGAAGTAAATCCCGACCATCGCCCCCAGTTCCAGATAGATGAACAGCAACAGAATGTCATCGATCTTGATGTGGCCTTCTTCGAGCATGCCGAGAAATTCCATCACCGCCGCCCATGCGGTCACCGCACCAATGGCGAACAGCGCCAGGTAGTGGAAGGTCTCGACGAACAGGTTGCCCAGGGACTCCGCCAGTTGATGCACGTTTTGCCGCAGTTTCTCGGCCCAGTTGATTTTCACGATGATGTTCCTTAGCCCGATGCGAGCGGATGATGCCGGTTGGACGTGACGGTTTTCCGTATGCGCTATGCGCCATGCAGAAACGAGGCCACGCATCATGGCGAGCCGGCATGAAACCTGCGCCGTGGCGTTTGGTCGCACCGTTGAACAGGCACCGTCGTCAGGAATGTTTGTGACGGTATAACTGAAGTTTCTTGATGAATTCGTTACGCTTGAAAAGGCATTAGCTTATAAATGAAATGTTATTAATCCGGCAAATCTGTGAACTCGCGCACAAACACTCCGGTTATTCACCAGTTAGTTATCCAATAAATTATCAGGATAATTATTTCCACAGCAGGCCCATCAGCGAAGCTTTAACTGCAGCGGCAATCTTGTTTTGGCAACCGAGTTTCTTCAGGCAATGGTTAATATGGAAGTTTACTGTCCTTTTGCTGATACCGAGGATCACCGAAACATCGTCCGATGACTTTCCGTCAGCGGTCCATTGCAGGATTTCCTTTTCCCTCTGCGACAGTTCTATCGGTACCGGGAGCACCGAATCGGCGCCGCGCATCTGCAGGCGCGTCAGCCCCAGGTGAGTAATCTGGGCCAGCCAGGACAGCTGCGCCTGTTTGGTTTCGAGTTCCTGCGCGGTGATCGTCCCGCTGCCCCGGGCAAAGGTCACCAGCCCTTGCGTTTCGCTGTTGAGCAGCGTCTGCCCCCAGCCCTCCGAGAGCCCGTGAGCCTGCGCATCCTGCCAGAATTCGGGCATCTGAGCCTTGAGTTCAGCGTCCCACAGCACCGGTTTCACGCTGCGCATTGCGCGCTGGACGTAAGGATCGATGTCCAGGTAACGATTGGCGGAATAGGCAGCTTGCCAGGCGGGCGAATAATTATTGGCGAGAAAAAGACAGGGTTTGGTGATGGGGAAAAGCCGGCGTGACCCGTAAGCCACATAATCAAACTCCAACTGCCTGGCGACGGTCTTGATACTGTCGAACAACAACTCGACATCCGTTGCAGACATGGCGTTTTCCAACAGTTCAGCCTGCCAATATGACATAGAGATTCCTTTCCCACAGTTAATGCTGCCGGCCTCTTGCCAACATGCCTAGCATATTTCCAAATGTTTCCGCTAGCTGTCAAGGGTGACAGGTAGTATGCGAGCGCAGTGTGCACTTTAATCGCCACCCAACCAATCACTAAACGGAATCTGTGATGGATTACTTGTCAGGACGTTATGACGAGTTGACGACACTAAAGCGTCAACGCTTGGCTCAATATCGCTATCAGGTGTTCGTCGAACGCCTCGGCTGGCAATTATCCACGCCGGATGATTTCGAATTCGACCAATTTGATCACAGCGGCACTCACTACATTGTCGCCGAAGAACACGACGGCAACATCAAGGGATGCGCCCGCCTGCTGCCCACCACCCAGCCGTATCTGCTGAGTGAGGTGTTCACCTCGTTGCTCGGCGACAAGCCTGCCCCGTGCGGCGATGACATCTGGGAGCTGTCGCGTTTCACCTCACTGGACCTCGATGCCGAGGGCGGCAAAAACGAACAGATGATGTCCGACGAAAACACCGTTGGCCTGTTCATGGCCACGCTGGAGTACGCCCGAACCTGCGGCGTTTCACATCTGGTGTCAGTGTCCCCGGTTGCCATCGGACGCCTGCTCAGACGTGGCGGCATCGACTACAAATGGCTGGCGCCGCTGCAGGTTCTGGACAACCGAACCCTGGGCGCCTGCTACATCACGGTGCAGTAAACCTGCCCGACACTCGATAACAAGAAAACAAGAAAACACATCAACTGAAGCTGCTGACACGCGTCGAGCAGCACCTTTCGGTGTGGGTCGATTTCACGCCATGGATAGCAACTGCCTTACAACCAACGTTCAACACAGAGGGATGATCATGATCGACATGCACAGGAAAGTTGCCAAAGACATCGTCCACAAGGGCCACGATGACGACGTGCTGATTTACGACGCTCACCACTTGCTGCCGGCCTGGCTGCCGGCCGCCATCGTGCAACGGGCGAACCTTGATCCAATGGATCTGGAGATCGTCAATCAGGCCTATCGGCTCGACAGCGAACGTCTGGTGCTGCGCTCGCTGCCAACCATCATTGACCTGGAAGAGCTCGAACAGGCAGGCCTGTCGGACTGTCTGCCAGAACTGCTGACGAATTACGAAAAGGCCACCGACCACCTGATCCTCAGCGGCATCTGGGTGCTGGAAAGCACCGAGGCCAAACTGGCTCGACTGCCCGGTTGCGGCAACGGCCTGAGCCTCGATCAGCGCCGGCTGGTACATGATGTCCTGAAAAACCTGGACGGCTGCCCGCAGCAGGGTCTGCTCTATTTCACCCTGTTCAACGACACCGCCAATTACTTTTTCTACCGCAAGCACCACGAGCACGTGCCCGGCCTGATGCTGATCGAAGCGGCACGCCAGGCCATGTACGCGCAGTTCTACGAGCACAGCGGTTATGCCCGCGGTGAGGTGTCGATTTCCATCGTTGATCTGCTGTCGAGTTTTCCCCGTTACACCGAGTCTTCGTTTCAGGTGGATGTGCTGGTTGGCGACTACGAAGGCATGGCCCAGCCGCGGGCGCGCAAGGTCGACAAGCGTGCGCGATTCTTCCAGCGGGGCGAGTTGGTGGCCGACATTCGCCTGCACGGTGAAGTGATCAAGATGCCGGTGTTCAAGCGCATGCGGAATATCAACATCGACCCCGCCTGCTGGTTCCGTCCGCTCAAGGGCATACGCCATGAAGTGCTGGTGCGCCTGGATTCAGGTCGTCACCTCTCCGCCCGCCTTGAGCTGCTGTCGATGGCCGGCCTGCAAGTGCAATGCGACAGCCCGCTCGAGGCTTCCGAGCGCGGACACGTCTACCTGTACCTGGAAAACGAAGGGATGATCAGCCTGCCGTTGCAATCACTGCACGCCAGCGACGCGACAAATGCCGGCACGCTCAAACTGCACCTGGCAGAGCTGGATTCACCGTTGCGCTTCAAGTGGCGCGAAGTGCTCAAACAGTTCGCTTACTTCTCCCACGAAGAAACCGCCCCGGTTCCGGCGCCTGTCCTCGGCCAACCGTTGTGGATGACCTTCGACCAGGCTTCGGCGATGCCCGAACAAAGGAAGGAAGCATGATGCCGCGCTATCCCCACGTGCTGGAGCCGCTGCGGCTGGCCGGCGGGCTGGAGTTGCGCAATCGACTGTTCTTCGCGTCGATGGGCGTGGACCTGGCCGATCACAGCGGATGCGTGACGCCCGCCATGATCGAGTTCTATCAGGGCATCATGGAGGGCGGCTGCTCCATGGCGTTTCTGTGCAACGCCACGGTCTCGCCGCAATCGCGTCTGCAGAGCACCGGGCTCGGCCTGTTCGAACAGCAGCAGGGCGAATCGCTCAAGGCGATGTTCGCGATGGCCGAGCAGGTCAACACGCCGGTAGGTGTGCAATTGCAGCATTACGGCGGTCAGGGCACCACCACCCACACCGGCGTTGCCGTGCTGACCCCGAGTGGCGTGCCCTGCCCGCGCGTGTCGAAACTCGATCCGGATTACCGCGTGCAGATCATGGACGAAACCGACATCGCTCAGGTGATCGAGCAGTTCGCCCACTCCGCCTGGCTGGCCTGGACCAACGGCGCACGTCTGGTGCAGTTGCAGGCGTCCAACGGCTACCTGCTGAGCAGTTTTCTTTCGCCGCACACCAACAAGCGCACCGACCGATATGGCGGCAGCGAAGAGAACCGTGCGCGACTGTTGCTCGACGTGGTCAAGGCCATCCGCGAGCGCACCCAGGGCCAACTGATCGTCACCATTCGTCTGGGCATCGATGACCGTCTGGGCGCTGAAGGGCTGCAATATCCGGACCTCAAGGAAACCGTGCAGGCGCTCTGTCAGGCCGGCGTTGCCGCGCTGGAATGTTCGATGTGCATGGGCGCGACTTTCGGCCAGTTGATTGTGCATTCGGAGACCATGGACCACTACCTGCAAGCCGGAGTGCGGGCGATCAAGTCGGTGTCGACAGTGCCGGTGGGTTACGCCGGTTTCATCGACGGTCTGGACAAGGCCGAGCAGTTGCTCGCCGACGGCGTATGCGATTGGGTGGGGATGTCGCGGGCGCTGTTTGCCGACAACGACCTGATCAATAAAACCCTGCAGGGCCGCTCCGCCGACATCCACAAATGCCGATGGGACAGCCAGTGCTTCAGTGACAAAAGCAATCCTCGACTGGATCGGGTGTATTGCTGCGTAAACCCGAAATATTTACGCCCCGCGTTGGCATAAGGAGATGCGACATATGTACGATTTTCTGGGAAAAGTCTGCCTGGTCACCGGCGGCACCAGCGGCATTGGCGAAACCGTCAGCGAACGCCTGATCAAGGCCGGCGCCGATGTGATCGTGTTCGGTCGGGACGAAGAAAAAGGCGCGGCGCTGGCCGATCGGCTGGGTGAACACTGCCGTTTCATCGCCTGCGATGTCGGTGATCCGGCGCAGGTCGAGCAGGCGTTCGCGACCATTCGTTCGGCCTACGGCCGCCTCGATTGCGCGTTCAACAATGCCGGCGTGACCGCCAAGTACGGAGCGCTCGCGCAATCGTGCCCGGACGACTGGATGAAGGTGATGAACATCAACGTCAACGGCACCTACCACTGCATGCGCCATGAACTGCAACTGATGCTCACCCGCGGCACGGGGGCGATCGTCAACACCTCATCCTGTGCCGGGGTGGTGCCGATTGGCGGCCAGGTGGCCTATGTCGCCAGCAAGCAGGCGATCAACGGCATGACCCAGGTGGCGTCGATCGAGAATGCGCGGCTGGAAGACGGCGGCTGCATTCGCGTCAATGCGGTCGCCCCGGGGCCGATCCTCGGCGGCATGAACAGCGAGGCACGCCTGAAAGCCGCACCGGAAAACACCCAGCGTAAAATCAACGTGACGTCGATGAAGCGCTTCGGCACGGCGGACGAAGTGGCCAACGCGGTGCTCTGGCTGCTCAGCGATCAATCCGCATACGTCACGGGTGTGATCATGCCTATCGATGGTGGTTACGCCAGCGGCAAGTTCTGAAATCAAAAAAACCAACGACCCGCCGTGTGCGGGTCGTTTTGTTTGAGGCGCGCGCATCAGGAAAAACCCCGAATCCGGTCTACATTGAAAAGCCACTACCCAAAGCGCAGGGATTCGCTTATCCTTTCGCTGTATATAAATACAGTAGTCGCTAAGACAACTAAATGTGAAGGCATGTGAGGTGGTGAATGGCCGTCGAAGTGGTATACCGCAGCAGCCGAGATCTGGAGCGCTTGTTCATGGATAAAGCCGAAGCTGACCGTCATGACAAAATGCTCGAACTGGCCGAGATGCTGTCCGAAGTGTTGCAAAAAGCCGTGCCGTCGCTGAACGAGCAACAGGTTGAAGAAGTCGGGATCTACATGGCGAAGAACCGCGATGTGTTCGCCAAGGCCTTCAAGAGCCAGCCTGATGCACTGTCGGAGCTGATCAATGCACCGGCAGAAGTAGTCGAAAAAGACGCAGCGGCTGAGCCGGAAGAAGCTCCAGTGAAGCCGGTTAAAGCGGCGAAAGCTGCCAAGTAACCACGTTTGAATCGAAAAGATCGCAGCCTGCGGCAGCTCCTACAGGGAATACGCATTCCATATGTAGGAGCTGGCGCAGGCTGCGATCTTTTGCTTTTCAGCGATACAAGACTTTCTCCGCCAACTCATCCGCCACCCGCGCCGGCGAACGCTTCTCGGCCTGCGCATGGGCAAACACTTCGGTCAGCCGCGAACTGATCTTCGACAGGTGCGCAGTAATCGTCCCCAGCTCTTCGCCGCGATGCTTGAGCGAGACATAAATCAACCCGCCCGCGTTGATCACATAATCCGGCGCATACAGAATCCCGCGTCGCTCCAGTTGATCAGCCACATCCAGATGCGTCAGTTGATTGTTCGCCGAACCGGCCACCGCCGAGCAGCGCAGTTGCGTCACCGTGTGACTGTTGAGCACCCCGCCGAGGCCGCACGGCGCAAGGATGTCGCAGGGTGTACTGAGCAAGGCGTCGTTGGCGATCGGATGCGCGTTGAGCTGTTCCATCGCCAGTTGCACCTTGCCGTGGTCGATGTCGCTGACCAGCAATTCGGCGCCTGCCGCGTGTAGCTGCTCGGCCAGTGCATAACCGACGTTGCCCAAGCCCTGAATCGCCACGCGCAAGCCTTCGAGATTGTCGCTGCCCAAACGCGCCATGGCGGTGGCGCGAATCCCGGTGAACACGCCCATCGCCGCATGCGGCGCCGGGTCGCCGGCCGAGGTGGTGCTGGTGACATGCTGGGTCTGCTGGGCAATGCAATCCATGTCCGCCACCGAAGTGCCGCTGTCGATGGCGGTGATGTAGCGACCGTCGAGCTGCTCGATGCAGCGGCCAAACGCTTCGAACAACGCAGCGCGGTTTTCCACATGCGCCGGGCGCACAATCACCGCCACCCCGCCGCCCTGATCGAGCCCGGCCAGTGCCGCCTTGTAGCTCATGCCCTGCGCGAGGCGTATGGCATCCTCGACTGCGGATTCGTCGTTGGGATAGGCAAGATAACGGCAACCGCCCAGGGCAGGCCCGAGGCGACTGTTATGAATGGCAATGACCGCCTTCAACCCGGTGACCGGGTCAACGCTGAGGTGCAGCGATTCCAGGCGAGTGCTTTGCATGAGAGCGAACATCGGCAGGCTCCCGAATCACTTCTGGTAGACGCCAGTATAGGCTTGCGCCCAAAAATTGCTGAAGCGCACCGGAATAAGCGCCCGCTTCGACGGCGACTTTGCGGCATAACCTGGCCGGTACTGGACGAATGGCGCGGACGGGGCTAAAACGAGGCATTCCCCGGAGATTTCGATGAGTCCGCGCCAACGCTTTTTCGAGTGTCTGCACCGTTCACCGCCCGCGCTGTTCGAAGCGGCGCTGTGGATGGCTGCCGAGCACGAAAAAGGCCTGGATGTCGAAGCGCTGCAACAGGACTTCAAGGAGCTGCAACAGCGCGTCAGTTACGGCTTGCCGATGCTGCCAGTCAGCGAACTGGCGCAACCGTTGCTGCGGCGGATGAATGATCTGGGCTTCTCTCAGGATGACTTTCTGCCGCTGCGCCCGCAGGTCGCGCTGTTGCACAAAGTGTTGCAGACCCGTCGCGGCCAGCCGCTGACCCTGTCCCTGATTGCTCTGGAACTGGCCCGTGGTCTGGAGATTCCGCTGGTCGGGGTGAACTTCCCCGGGCATTTCCTGCTGCGGGTACCCGGTGCTGATCACCTGCTGGATCCCTGCGGCGGTCGGCGGCTGTACCCCAATGACTGTCGCGAGTTGTTGCAACGTCAGTACGGCGCGCACCTCAAACTCAACGCTGACCATCTGGCCACCGCCAGCCCAGAGCAGATGCTCCAGCGCCTGTCACGCAACCTGCGGCAGTTGCATCTGGCCCATGAGGATTACATCGCCGCGCTGATCGATGCTGAACGCGTGCTGGAACTGGGCGGTGCCAGCGCCGCCGATTATCTGGCCCGCGCCAGCCTGTATCAACGGCTTGATTGCCCGAACGCCGAGCGCTTCGACCTGGAACATGCGCTGCTGCTCAGCGACGATCCGATCCAGCGCCTGCGCCTGACTGAGCGGCTTGGGCACCTGCCGCCGAATTCAGTCGTCCACTAATCCCTGTGTGGGAGCGAGCTTGCTCGCAAAGCGTGGTGTCAGCGATGAATGCATCGAAGCCTGAATCGCCTTCGCGAGCAAGCCCGCTCCCACAGGGTTCAGCGTGGCCCCATTCTTCTGCATCACAACGATCCCTTGTGGGAGCGTGGCTTGCCCGCGAAGCAGGCGCCACCGTTGTTCCTGTCAGACTGCGTTATCGTTCTTCGCGAGCAAGCTCGCTCCCACATTGGATTGCGGGATATCTGAAGGCGAGCGCACCTGGATGATCAGCAGCGCCGCAATCACCGCCGGAATCGCGCAGAAGAAGAAAATCTGCGTCACCGGAATGTGCATCGCCAGCAGCATGCTGCCGAACAACGGCCCGAGGATCGAACCGAAGCGCCCGACTCCCAACGCCCAGCCAGTGCCCGTGGCGCGTACATGCGCCGGGTAGAAGTTGCTGGCGAAGGCGTTCAACGTCAGTTGCCCACCGATGATGCAGAATCCCGCGGCAAACACGCAGGCCACCAGATAGCGTGGATTGTCGTGGTTCAAGCCCAGCAGAATCGTGCACAGCGCCGCCCCGGCCAACACCGCGCAGAGCAGCCGCACCTTGCGTTTCAGGCGGTCGGCGAACCAGGCCATGCACACCGCGCCCAAGGTGCCGGCGAACAGGAACATCGAGGTCACCAGGTTGGCTTCATTGAGTTTCAGACCGCTTTCCAGCAACAGCGTCGGCAGCCAGCTGATCATGAAATACAACAGAATCAGGCTGAAAAAAAACGTCGCCCAGATCAGCAGGGTCGGGCGCGCATAACCGTTGCGAAACAGCTCGACCACGGTCAATTTGCTGCCCTGCTCGCGCTCGTTCTGTTCGACGGACGCGGCCGGCGGTTGCCAGTCCGGCAGCATTCGCGCGGTGACTTTGCGCAGGCGCGCATAGGGCGGTGCATCGCGCAGCAGACGCGGCAGCGATTCCGGCAGCATCCACCACAGGAACGGGAACAGCAGCAACGGCGTGACACCACCGGCAAGGAACACCGCTTGCCAGCCAAAGCGATCGATGAAGCCCGCAGCAACAAAACCACCCGCTGCACCGCCAAACGAAAACCCACAAGCGGCCAGCGTCACCATCAAGGTGCGCAGACGCGGCGGTGAGTATTCCGACATCAAGGCCATGGCACTGGGCATCGCACCGCCCATGCCGATACCGCAGATGAAGCGCGCGATCATCAAGGTGTTCAGAGAATCGGCGAACACCATCAACACCGTCAGGCTGGCGTAGATCAGCACGCAGGCGAGCAGGATTCGCCGCACGCCGAAGCGATCGGCCAGCGGCGTCACCGCGAGCGAGCCGAGCGTGAGGCCCAACAGGTTGGCGCTGAAAACCGGCCCGAACGCGGCTTTCTCCAGCCCCCAGTCCTGAGCCAGGGCCGGCACCACGTAACCGAGCACCTGGGCGTCATAGCCGTCGGTGACCAGCAGCAAGGCGAGCAGGATCAGCAATAACCACTGATAGCGGGACACAGGACGGGCGTCGAGTGCCGCGCGAAAGCTGGCAATCTGGTTGTGCATCGCAAGGTACCTGTTTTGTTTTTATGTTTTTTGTGTGCGGCCCTGATCCCTTGTAGGAGTGAGCCTGCTCGCGATAGCGGTGTGTCAGTCAACATCCCCGTATCTGACACTCCGCTATCGCGAGCAGGCTCACTCCTACATGGGGCGAGGTAGAGCTTTAAGGGGTATCGGGCTGATTGGCCGGATGCGCCTTGATGAACGCCGGATGCTCAGCCGCCAACGCCGCCACCCGCCGAATCCGTGGGTAAGCCTCCAGCGAAACACCGAAGCGCTCGGCCGCATACAACTGCGGAATCAGATAGACATCCGCCACACAAGGCCACTCGCCAAAGCAGAAACCGCTGTCACCGATCAATTGCTCGACGGTCGTCAGCCCCTGACTGATCCAGTGCGCGATCCACTCCACCACCTGCGGCTCTTCGTGGCCCAACTGACGCAGGCGATTGAGCACGCTGACGTTGTGCAACGGATGCACGTCGCAGCCGATCACCGCCGCCACACCGCGCACATGGGCACGCGCGGCAAGGTCTTCAGGCAGCAGTGGCAGCTGTGGATAACGCTCTTCCAGGTACTCGATGATCGCCGGCGACTGAATCAGCAGCTCGCCGTCATCGGTGCGCAGGGCCGGCACCCGGCCCTGCGGATTGATCGCCAGATACGCCGCCTGGCGGTGCTCGCCCCCCGGCGGCGCGATCAGGTTGACCGGCAGCGCGGTGTAGTCGAGCCCTTTCAGCGCCAACGCGATACGCACCCGATAAGACGAGGTCGAGCGGTAATAGGTGTAGAGATCCATGATCCGCTCCTGTCAGCGCGCCGCCAGCACTTTGCCGCGGCATTCACCGAAGCCGATCGAGGCAAAACCGTCTCGGGCGCAACGCGCGCGCAGGATGATTTCGTCGCCGTCTTCGAGGAATTTGCGCACTTCGCCGGAGGCCAGTTCGATCGGCTTTTTACCGCCCTCGGTGATTTCCAGCAAGCTGCCGAACTGACCGCTTTGCGGGCCGGACAAAGTCCCCGAACCGAACAGGTCACCGGCCTGCAACTGGCAGCCGTTGACGCTGTGGTGCGCGACCATTTGTGCGACGGTCCAGTACATGTAGCGAGTGTTACTCAGGGTCAGCCGATGGGCTGGCAGATTCTGTTCGCGCATGGCTTCGGTGAGCAGCAGCACTTCCAGTTCGATGTCGAAGGCGCCGCCATCTTGATCACGTTTGTCGAACAGGTATGGCAGCGGCTGCGGATCACCTTCCGGGCGCGCAGGTTGCGCCATGCGGAATGGCTCCAGCGCTTCGGCGGTCACCACCCATGGCGAAACACTGGTGATAAAACTCTTGGAGAGGAACGGGCCGAGTGGCTGGTATTCCCAGGCCTGGATATCGCGGGCCGACCAGTCGTTGAGCAGGCAGAAACCGGCGATGTGTTCGGCGGCGTCACCAATGGCAATCGGCTCGCCCATGTCGTTGCCCTGACCGATCCAGATGCCCAGTTCCAGCTCGTAGTCCAGTCGTGCGCACGGGCCGAAGGTCGGCTCGCTCGCACCGGCCGGCAGGGTCTGGCCTTTCGGGCGGCGCACGTCGGTACCAGAAGCGCGCACGGTGGAGGCGCGACCGTGATAACCGATCGGCACGTGCTTGTAGTTGGGCAGCAGTGGGTTGTCCGGACGGAACAGTTTGCCGACGTTCTGCGCGTGCTCGATGCCGACGTAGAAGTCGGTGTAATCGTTGATGCGCGCCGGCAGGTGCATCTGGCAATCGGCAGCCAGTGGCAGCAGTTTTGCGCCTTGGGCTTCGATGGCGCCGCGATGAGTGCTGCCCTCGCCGAACAATTCCAGCAAGCGGCTGCGCAAGGCTACGCGGGCTTCACGACCGAGGTCGAAGAAGGCGTTCAGCAGACCGCCGTGCATGGCTTCGACCGCGCTGCGTGCCGGGCCGTCGAACAGGCCGGCTTCAAGCGCCACCTGCAGATCGAAAATATGTTCACCGATCGCCACGCCCGCGCGCGGCGCCGAGCCGCCAGTGCTGAACACGCCCAGCGGCAGGTTCTGCAGCGGGAAATCCGCGTGGCCATTGGCCGAAGCAACCCAGCTGCGGGTGATGGAAGTCTGAGTCATGGGTTATCTCCGGGTCGGGTCGAACGTGGCGGGCAGCGTGGCCCAGCAGGCGTCGTATGTGGATTGCAGTTGCGGGCAGTCGAGGGCGAAGCGGCTTGGGCGCAGCACCTGACTGGTCTCGAACATGAAGGCCATGGTGTTATCGATCTTCGCCGGTTTGAGTTCCGCGTTGATCGCTTTGGTGCAGGTTTCGCCATCCGGGCCGTGGGCGCTCATGCAGCTGTGCAGCGAGGCACCGCCGGGCACGAACCCTTCAGCCTTGGCGTCGTATTCGCCCTGGATCAGGCCCATGAATTCGTTCATCAGGTTGCGATGGAACCACGGCGGACGGAAGGTGTTCTCGGCGACCATCCAGCGTGGCGGGAAGATCACGAAGTCGAGGTTGGCCAGACCGTGCACGCTGGTCGGCGAGGTCAGCACGGTGAAGATCGACGGATCCGGGTGATCGAAGCTTACGGTGCCGATGGTGTTGAAACGGCGCAGATCATATTTGTACGGCACGTTGTTGCCGTGCCAGGCCACCACGTTCAGCGGCGAATGATCGAGCTCGGTGCCCCACAACTGGCCGAGGAATTTCTGCACCAGCGTCGTCGGCTGCTGCAGGTTTTCGTAAGCGGCGACCGGCGCGAGGAAATCCCGTGGATTGGCCAGGCCGTTGCTGCCGATTGGCCCCAGGTCCGGCAGGCGCAGCGGCGCGCCATGGTTCTCGGCAACGTAACCGCGCGCCTGCGGATCAAGCAGCTCGACGCGGAATTTCAGGCCACGCGGCAGCACAGCAATTTCCAGCGGCGCGACTTCGAGCACACCGAGTTCGGTGGCAATTCGCAGCCGCCCCAGTTGCGGCACCAGCAGCAGTTCGCCGTCGGCGTTGTAGAACACCCGCTCCATCGAGCGATTCGCGCAATAGATATAGATGCTGATGCCGGCTGGTTTTTCCGCCGCCGAATTGGCCACCATGCCGACCAGACCGTCGATGAAATCAGTCGGCTCGGCCGGGATATCCAGAGGATTCCAGCGCAGGCGATTGGGCGTCACTTCACCCAACGGGCCGCCGGCCAGTTGCCGCTCCAGTTTGACGAACGCCGGGTGATTGGCCGACGGCTGGATCCGGTACATCCAGGTACGCCGGGCTTCACTGCGGGTCATGGTAAACGCAGTGCCGGAGAGCAATTCGGTATAGAGGCCGTACGGGGCTTTTTGCGGGGAGTTCTGGCCGATGGGCAAGGCGCCGGGCAACGCTTCACTGCTGAATTCGTTGCCGAAACCGGACTGGTACGTCAGCTCCGACGCGTTTGAATCGAGGTTCATGGAGCCTCCTGAACAGGGAGTCGGCAGTGGCCCATCGCTCTGGCTCAGAGCTTTGCGCACGCCGGGGTTGTTATTATCGTAATTCGATTACGCATAACGTAATTTGCTCGCTATCCAGCGTCAAGCTATAAAGACGCCCATTCGTTTTCGGATCCCGGCCGCACCATGGAAAAAACCAGCGACAGCAACGGCAAACAGAAAGTCCGCTCCGCCGAGGTCGGCACTGACATCCTCAAGGCGTTGGCCGAGTTGTCGCCCTCCACCTCACTGTCGCGTCTGGCCGAGCATGTGCAGATGCCGGCGAGCAAGGTGCACCGCTATCTCCAGGCACTGATCGCCAGTGGTTTCGCCGAGCAGAACGCTGCCACCAACCATTACGGACTCGGCCGTGAAGCGTTGCGCGTGGGCCTGGCAGCCCTGAACAGTATGGACGTGCTGAAAGTCGCCGCCCTGCCCCTGTCCGAGTTGCGCGACGAGCTGAATGAAACCTGCTTTCTGGCGGTGTGGGGCAATCAGGGCGCGACCGTAGTGCACATCGAGCCGGCGGTGCGCGCGGTGACGGTGGTGACTCAGTTGGGTTCGGTTTTGCCGCTGCTTAGTTCGTCCACCGGGCTGGTGTTCAGTGCCTTTCTGCCGCATCGGGAAACCGATGAGTTGCGCGAGCAGGAAATCGCCGTCGCCGGCCATCCACTGGCCGATCAAAATGCCTACAGCGGTTTGTGCGAGCAGATCCGTGAACGCGGTCTGCATCATGTGCACGGCTTGTTGATGCCTGGGGTGGACGCGTTGTCAGCCCCGGTGTTCAACGCAGTCGGGCAGATCGCCGCAGTGCTGACCATCGTCGGCCCGACTTCACTGTTCCACGCTGATGAAGACGGCCCGGCGGCGCAGCGGTTACTGGCGGCGTCGCGGGCCGTGAGCTGGCGCATGGGGTATGAGCAAGCCGGTTGAGTCAGGCGATCTCCAGGCGCCAGCCGGGGATCAGCGCACGATGGTCTGGCTGATGCCGGTTACCCGATCCTTCATCAAGTCAGTGAAGAAATCGATCAACTGTTGATCTGCCGCTTTATGACCCGCCGCCTCGGCGACGAATTGCGCCGCCGACCGTGCATCATCAACCAGACCGAGAAACGATCGTTGAACGTTGGTCACCTGCTTGATCACCTCTGCGCTCGCACCGGCTGTGGCCGCCTGGCCAAGCGTAAATAGTCCGATCAACGCGTCCGCGCCGTATCCCAGTGCCGCCGAGTAGTCACCGCGCCGTTGCGCCTGTGCTCCGTCGTAAACACTTTTCATCATCTGCACCGCGACGACCAGAGTGCCGATTGGCGGCACGGCGAGACTGATGACACTCGCCGCCTTGATCAGGCCATCGTAAAACAGTCCCGCGATAACCTCCTTCAAACTGGTGGTTCGCTCGTCGATATCGCTCAATGCGCGACGCACTCTCCGATCATGAAACGCGAAGAGGTTGTTCAACTTGGCGCGTTCTTGCGTCTTGACCGGAGGCAGGGGTTTTCCGCTTGCGACAAGATCGTCAAAATAATCATTGATTACTTTTTGATCGACGATCGCAACCCGGTCAAAGTAGTAATCGCGCATCGGTCCGTATTGGAAACGAATCGATGGAATGAAATCGTTGATGGGTCGATAAGCAACGCCATCCGGCGCATCGGGCGTATATAACCAGTCGTGGAACTGGCCGAGAATGTTCATCCGCAGGATATAGACACCCGCAACCGTACGATCCCCCGCCTTGGTCAAGCCGGTTTTCCCGATATTGAATTCGTAAAGACCTTCATCACCTTCTGCGGACGAATCATTGATCGGGTAGTGATAGACATCCTCTTTCAAACTGCCGACAACCCGTTGTAGCGCTATAAAGATTTCAGAGCCAAACCTGCCATCAATGTAGTTGGAGAGCAGATCGTAATGCATCTGACAGCGAACTTTTTTTGCGTGAACGGCGCGCTTGAAGGCGTAGTCAGGATGCTTCCCGTCCAGATAGTCGGTCTTGAGCATTTCCGTATACCTGTCGCCAGGACGGAATGTTTTCGATAACGAGGACAGATCGCGAATATCCAGTTGATCAATGGCCGGATGGCCGTCCGTCAAAAAATACCTCGGGTCATACTTGCTCGGATAAGCCGGATTGGCAGCTTCAAACGACAGCCCTTCGATGAGCAGATCCGTTACGCTTTTCTGAAAATCGTCAGTCTGGACAATAATCTGATCGGGATTGATCTCGACATTTCGTCCTCGCGAACGCAACAGACTTTCAAGATTCTGCTTTACCGCATCGTGGGTAAAGCGTTCGAAAGAAGGGAACGCATTGTCCCTTGCCTCTACGGTGGAGAGCGCTTTCAGTTCGGTATTCAATCGAGCGTAACGTTTGCGCGGCTCAATTCCGAGATAGCGGTAAGGCGCAGGCGCAATGGTCTTGTGTAACGCCAGCTCAGACTGAAAAGCGAGATTGACGTCATTGAGCAACGGCGCTGTGCCATTGGGGAAAAGATCCGAGTATTGAGTATCCAGCTTGTACAGATAATGGGTGGAGTGACGGCTGATACCGCGCAAGGATCCGGCATCGTGCAAATAGTCCGGATGAATCAATGACGCCGCGTATTCACGATCAGCGGTCATGGCCGATTCAAACCATTTGTTCAGAGCGAGTACATCCGCAAACGCCATGAAAACGGATTTGCCTGCAGGTGTTATCAGATAAACAAGATAGTTCCGAGTCTCCGGTGCCCGAAAAACCATCACACCTTTCAAGGCGGGCCCTGGAATCTGCAGGCTCAGTTTCAATCCGCGGATAGACACCGAAAGGTCACCTGCCAACGCCCTTTCAATGACCTTCGCTTCGGTTTCACTGAAGGCGCCCGAATGGCGCGCAACGAAAAGCGCGAACTCGATGTTGCTGTGCAAGTGGTCGCGATACGCCTGTGCAAACTCCGGCGATGGATCAGTTGGAAGACTGGATACAAACTGCGAGCGCACGTTGATGTTGTTCAACCATTGCTCAAGTGCAGCAGCGGATAGCCTGCTGCCGGACGGCAACCCGGTGAGGCTGATTTCGGCTTTATACCCCTCGTCATGCAGACCGAAGATGATGAATTCCGTCAGGGTCCGACTGTCGACCTGCTCGAGGGTGCGGCCGCCCAGTTGCATCTTGTGGACGCTGCGCACCATTATCGTCTCGGCTTCCAGTTGCTCACCCAACGCGCTCATCGCCCACTCGGAAAAACAACGCAAGACATAATCTTTAAAAGAGAAACACCTGTCGAAAACCACCCGGTAGTCAGAGTGATATTTCTCCATCGAGTGCTCAAGCTCGACGTAACGCTGCTGAAGAGCGTTACCACCGTTCTTCAGCCAGAGTGGCCATTCGGTCCGCTTGAGTTCTGCCTGCACTTGATCGAATCGACGACCGATGTCAGCACGCATCACCGACAACATCTGATTGTCCTGCAATACACGGCTGAACGCTCGAGTCTGGCCCTTGCAATCGCGCATCAGACTTGCAAGCGTCTCAAGTTGCCCCTTCAAGTAAGCGTCGACACAATGAGCAGACACACTTTGCGTGGCTTTAGGGAAAGCGATTTTGCTACCGGACGCCGATACACGCGCCAGCAGCGTTGCGTGCGCGTCGATATTCCTGGCGAAGTATTCAAAGCCGTTGCCTGGCGTGTGAATGACATAACCGGTGGACTCATTGAGCAGTTTCATTTGCGGATCCGCCCGCATCGCATTATCGAGGACAAACCCCGGAACAAGCGAAGTGCGAGAGTCGGATTCAGGACTCACCACAACGCTATAAGCGCCGGCGCCGTTTTCCAGGTTCAACAAATAGCAATAGCGCGTCGCCATGCCATGATCCAGAAATCCCGCCATGGCTTTTAAAGAAAGCTCCGCTGTCAGCACAACGTTATAAGCCTGCTGCAAGGCCTGTTTATTTGTCAGTCCGGTATTTTCAGTTGTTGCGACTTTTACGGGGGTCGCCCAATATTTGCCTATCTCCGAACGCAGGCTGCTCTCCATGTTTCGCAGCGTATAAGTAATAGCCTCCTCAGCCTCGATAATACTGAAGCCCTTGACTCTCATCTCTTCGCCAACGGTATCGGGCAGGTGAAAGACACCGTCCCCGCCGCCAGCCAGATAGCTCGGCGCCACATTATTATCAAGACAATGAAGCAATACCTCAGACAGTTTACCCGAAGGACGACGTTCAATCTCATTGGACTGATCGGTAATATTTATATAAACATTATCGATATTGATATTCTTCTGCCGCTGCTGCAATTCTTGCTGCAATGCCTGCCGAGCAATCTGCCGAACTGTCGGGATCGCCTCAACAATAGCGAACAAATCATTCTGCGCGGCAGCGGCCTTTGCCCACTCAGCCCTCCAGGTTACTTCTGCACCTTCAGAACCTCGCATCAAGCTTTTGTATAACTTATCCATATTCAAGTCCTATCTTTCAAGTTCAGTGAACGCAACCCCGCATCACTGCGATAGCGAAAGATAGTTTTATTTTTAACAAACAAGAAGCGCCAGTTCATTTCAACAAATATAGATTACAAGGTATTAACCGAAACAAAAAAACCACCTGTAAAAAATGACTAATTCACAAACAAATAATCCGCACAAAAGCCTCATACAAAGTAACTAACTCAACCATCCAGAATAGACAGCGAAGCGATATATTCCGGGCGCGAACACTTTGCGCAGTCCGTGCAGGATCGTGTGGCGCGATCAAGACTGTTGCACGCCCCGTAACAGTGCATGTCCGGAATCGCTATTTTTCCTTCGGGTTCAAGTGCTTATTCTGAGCGGGCTTTCAGGCAGACGCCGCAAAGCACCAAGCCTTGGCTGCTGAGCAACTCGCGCCAGCGCTGACCGATTTCAGATGAGTCGATGCTTCGATTGATCGCCCCGGTGTTCACTGACGTTGATTTGTAGCTCCTTGATCCAACGTCTTACCTTGGCCGCTGCGTTTGCAGCGGCCTTTTTTATGGGCGAAGGCTTTACCGGCGGGATCGGTATTTGCGGGGCGTGGCAAACGTTACAGCGAATACTTCTGCAAATTCGCCATCATTTCCTTCAGCGCTTCAATGTTGTCCTTCGGATGCGCCGCGCCTTCGAAATCGCAGATCTGCTGCCAGTGCGCCGCGACATCTTCCGGGGAGAAGCCGCTGCGGGGATCGAAGCCAGCACCGAGGCTGCGTTCCCAGCGCACCTTGCCCATCCAGCCGCCACCGACTTCAAACAGGCCGGACGTTTCCTGGCAATGTTCACTGGCCAGGTACACCACCAGCGGGCTGACCAGTTCCGGTTTGAGCTGTTCGAACACTTGCGGCGGGATCAGGCCTTCGGTCATGCGCGTGCCGCCGGTAGGCGCGATGGCATTGACCAGAATATTGTTCTTGCGACCTTCGATGGCCAGGGTACGGGTCAGGCCGTAGAGGCCGAGTTTGGCCATGCCGTAGTTGGACTGGCCGAAGTTGCCGTAGATGCCCGAGGTCGAGGCGGTGAAGATCACCCTTCCGTAGTTTTGCTCGCGCAAGTGCGGCCACGCGGCGCGGGTCACTTTGTAGGCGCCTTCGACGTGGACGCGATAGACAAGATCCCAGTCGGCGTCGTCCATCTTGTGAAAGGTCTTGTCGCGCAGAATCCCGGCGTTGTTCACCACCACATCGACACGGCCAAACGCATCGAGAGCGTTCTGTACCAATTTGTCGCCGTCGGTGACCGAGTCATGGTTGGCCTCGGCGATGCCGCCGGCTTCGCGAATCTCCGCCACCACACGGTCAGCGGCGGAGGCGTTGGCCCCTTCGCCCTGGGTCGAGCCGCCGAGGTCGTTGACCAGCACTTTGGCACCGTGCCGGGCGAACAGCAAAGCGTGCGCTCGCCCCAGGCCACCACCGGCGCCGGTGACGATCACGACTTTATCTTCGAAACGTACGGACTCATTCATCGCAGGAACTCCAGCAGGCCAGTATTGAGTCCGAGTGTCAGGCACAGGGCTTTGGGTCACAACGAATACGGCTGAGGCTGAATGGTGCGCGATAAGGGTGAGGGATGATGAGAGCGTCAAAAGATCAAAAGATCGCAGCCCTGCGGCAGCTCCTACAGAAGATCGGTGCAGGAGCTGCCGCAGGCTGCGATCTTTTGATCTTTCAGGAGCATGCGACCTTGCGCGGCGGCAACTCCAGGCGCTCACGAAACGCCAGGTAATGCTTGAGCACCTGCACCGGCGCTTCGATCTGCGGATAGTGGCCGATGCCCGGCAACAGCACCGTATCGGCGTCGGCAATCAGCTCGCGGTAACGCTCGACCATGTGCGCACCGGAGATCGGGTCGACCTCACCGTCAATAACTCGCAGCGACACCTCGCCGCGTTGCATCGCCGTCACCCAGCGATCACGTTGCACCCGCCGCTCGGGGATGTAGCCGATCAGTTTGTGCAGGATGCGTGGGCCACGATGGGTCTCGATCAGGCTCCAGAAATCATCCAGCTCACTTTCGCTGGGGCCGGTCTGCGGACCGAAGATCTGGCGGAAACTTTTCACCAGTGCATCACGGCTGAACGCCCGCCCGATCATCCAGCCCAGCGGGCTGAGCAGCAGCTTTTGCATCAGCACAGGACGATGGGTTTCGGGGAACAGCCCGCCATTGAGAAAGACGCAACTGGCGATCTCGATCCGGTTTTCGTAATGCCGGGCGAGCAATTCCTGGGCAACGCTGTCGCCGTAATCGTGGGCCAGCACATGCACCGCTTGCTCGACCTGAAGATGCGCCAGCAGCGCCTGTTGCAAGTCGGCCTGTTCCAGCAGGCTGTAGCGGTGATGCAATGGTTTGGCCGAATCCCCAAAACCGAGCATGTCACAGGCGATCACCCGGTAGCGCTGGGCCAGAGGCTGCCACAGGTAGTGCCAGTCCCAACTGGCCGTCGGGAAACCGTGGATCAGCAGCAGCGGCTCACCCTGCCCCGCCGTCCAGTAACGGATCGACAGGCCGCGAAAGACAAACGTCCGGCTGCGTTTGCGCCAGACACACAGAGGAATCTCGGCAAGAGGCATCAGAGTTTATATCCGGGGTCTTGTTTATCGAGTTTGCGCAGCAACGCCGGCCAGGCCAGCGCGCCGCCCATGCCTTGAGCACTTTTGGTCACGCCTGCGATCATCGCTTTGGCGCCCGCCAGGATCTGCGGTTCGATGGCGATCAGTTCAGCAGCGCCGGTTTGCGCCATGACCTGAATATCGCAGGCGCGCTGGAAGGTGAACATCATCAGAAAGGTGTCAGCGATGGTGCCGCCACAGGTCAGCAGACCGTGGTTGTGCAGCATCAGGAAATTGTTCTCGCCAAGGTCCGCCTGCAAGCGCGCCTTCTCTTCGTGATTCAGCGCCACACCTTCGTAGGCGTGATAGGCCAGGCTCGACAGCACGAACAGCGACTGCTGACTGATCGGCAACATGCCCTGCTTTTGCGCCGACACCGCGACACCGGATGCGGTGTGGGTGTGCAGCACGCAAACCACATCGTGCCGCACTTCGTGCACGGCGCTGTGGATGGTGTACCCGGCGGGATTGATTTCGTAGGGACTGTCCATGAGCTTGCGGCCGGCCTGATCGACTTTGACCAGGCTCGACGCGGTGATCTCATGGAACATCAACCCGAACGGGTTGATCAGGAAGTCTTCGGTGCCCGGGACCTTGGCCGAGATGTGGGTGAAGATCAGGTCGTCCCAGCCATGCAATGCCACCAGCCGATAACAGGCGGCGAGATCGACCCGGGTCTGCCATTCCGCGGCACTGACCTGGTCTTTGACATCAAGGGACAATTGGACGGGGGCTACGCTCACTGTATGCACCTCTGCGTTCTTATTGTTCTGCACGTACGAGCAGTCTAGTCAGGCGCAGAGGATCGCGTAGTTGCATTGCCAGCCAGCTTGATGACTGAGCGGGTCAGCCAGGCAAACTCCTTGGATCCATGTCAAAGCAACGACGCCAACAAAGGCGCGGCGAACAGATTGAGCAGCCCGGTCAGCACCATCACCAGTCCCGCCACCGAGCCCTCCTCACCGCCCACTTCATGCGCCCGGCTCACCCCTGCGCCGTGCGCGCCAACCCCGAACAACGCACCGCGCGCCAACGCACTGCGCAACGGCAGCCACTTGAGCAATACGCCGCCGAGCATCGCACCGAACACGCCGGTAAACATCACGAACACGGCAGTCAGTTCCGGCACGCCACCGAGATCCTGCGCCAGCGGCATGGCGAACGGCGTGGTGATCGAACGCGGCACCAGCGACATCGTCACCGAGCTATCCAGCGCCAGCGCTCTGGCCAGACCGAACGACGTAGCGATCGACGCCGCGCTGCCGGCAAGCATGCCCAGCAACAGCGCTGACCAGTGCCGCACCAGCAGACGCCGCTGCTGCCAGATCGGCACGGCGAAGGCGACCGTCACCGGCCCGAGCACCAGCATCAACCAATGGGTGTTGCTGGCGTATTCGGCATAGGCGGTGTGCAACGGCACCGCGAGCGCAAGCAGCAGCGCCGGCACCAGAATCAGCGGCGACAGCAAGTAACGCCCGGTGCGCCGGTAAATCCAGCGACTGAACAGGTACGCCAACAGGGTGAAGGCGAGCCAGAACATCGGCATCCATTCAAGCTTCATGGGACCGCCTCAGGCGCACGGCCAGCTCTACGGTGAAGGCTGTCACCAGCATCACCATCAGGGTGCTGGCGCCGATCACCAGCAAAATCCGCCAGCCGTCATCGCGCAACAGCGCGCCGTAGTCGAGCAGACTCATCAGCGCCGGAATAAAGAACAGCAGCATCTCGGCCATCAGCAATCCGGCACCCAGTTGCAGCGCCGCCGGTTTGACCCAGCCAAACGCAAACGCCAGCAGCAACAGGGCCATGCCGATCACGCCGCCGGGAATCGGCCAGGCCAACCACGCGGCGATCTGGCAGCCGAGCAGGTAGAGACCGAGCAACACGGCCAGTTCTGCGAATAGACGGGACAGGTATTTGAGGGATGCGGCGTTCATGATGGGCTCCTTACAGGGGCTTATTTTACGAAGCGGCCTGTCATCCCAGAAGCGAATTGTTAGACTCAGCCCTATTCCACAATGGAATCGGATGATGGAATTCAAACAGCTGCGCAGTTTTGTCGAAGTCATGCATCAGGGCGGTTTCACCCAAGCGGCGAAAACCCTGCACATCAGCCAGTCGGCGGTGAGCAAGCAAGTCGCGCAACTGGAACAGAGCCTCGGCACGCCGTTGCTCGAACGACTCGGCTCGCAACTGCGCCTGACCGCTGCGGGCAGCGTGGTGCTGCAACGCGCCGAGGGCATGTTGCGCCTGCGCAATGAATTGCTCAGTGAACTGGATGATCTGAGCCAACTGGCACGCGGCGAATTGCGCCTCGGTCTGCCGCTGTTGGGCAGTGATGCACTGTTCGCCGGGTTGTTCGCCGAGTATCGGCGGCGCTATCCGAACATCAGCATTCAATTGCTTGAAGGCGGCAGCCGCAATGTCGAGCAAGCGGTGCTCAGCGGCGAACTGGAGTTAGGCGGGAGCCTGCTGCCGAAAGATCCGCAGTTCGATTTCCAGCCGTTCTGCGATGAGAAACTCGATGCGTTATTGCCGGTGGATCATCCGTTGGCGGGGCGCGGCGAGATTGGCCTTGAGGAATTGGCCGACACGCCGTTCCTGTTGTATCAGCGCAGCTTCGTGCTCAATGACCGTTTACTGCAGGCCTGCCAGCAACTGGGCTTTACCCCGAGAGAAGGCGGGCGCAGCGGGCAGGCGGATTTTCTCGTGGCACTGGTAGCCGCCGGGCAAGGCGTGGTGCTGCTGCCCAGCGTGGTGGCCCGGGCACTGGAGCGTCCGGGCGTGGTGCGCCTGACCTTGCGCGCGCCAGAGTATCTGCGCTGGGACATCGCGTTCATCTGGCGCCGGGGTGCCTATCTGTCGAAAGCCGCCCAGGCCTGGCTGGCCTTGCTGCGCCAACGCACGATCAGCCCTTGAGGGTGGCGATCAGTTGCGCCAGCCATGGCTCGGCGTCGGTTTCCGGGGTCACACTTTCGCTGGCGTCCAGACGCAGCATCTCTTGCACCTCGCGCACACCCAGCTCGGCGAACAATTCACGCATCAGTTCGCCGCCACCGCAGAAGGTATCGCCGTAACTGGCATCGCCCAAACCGATCACCGCGCCCGGCAAACCGCGCCACGCGGCTGGCAACTGGTCTCGAATCGCCGAATACAGCGGCTGCAGGTTATCCGGCAATTCGCCCATGCCGGTGGTCGAGGTCACCGCGAGGAACGCTTCAGGCCCGAACGCCTGAATATCCGCCAGGCTGGCGCGCGAGTTGTAGAAGGTTTCAAAACCGGCGTCTTTCAGCAGGTTCTGCGCGTGACGGGCGACTTCTTCGGCCGTGCCGTAAACCGAGCCGGAGAGGATGGCGACTTTCATCAATCTGATCCTGAAGCTGAAAAAAAGAGCGGCGATAGTAGCAGTCCGACGCAAAAGCCGCGATCCAGCCCCGATTCGCCGTGATAGCCAGTAGACAGCGGCGTTGGAACTTCTAGAATGCCAGCCATTATCGACACTGAAAGGATTCATTGATGATCAACGCCAGTCTGCTGCAAATGGTGATCAACGCGTCGAACGATGGAATCGTGGTGGCCGAAAAGGAAGGCGAGCAGGACAACATCCTGATTTACGTGAACCCGGCCTTCGAACGCCTGACCGGTTACAGCAGCGAAGAGATTCTTTATCAGGACTGCCGCTTTCTGCAGTCAGGAGACCGCGATCAAGCCGGTCTGTCGCTGATTCGCGACACCTTGCACAACGGCGGGGCGTGCCGGGAAATCCTGCGCAACTACCGCAAGGATGGCACCCCGTTCTGGAACGAACTGTCGCTTTCGACGGTGAAAAACGCTGATGACGGCCAGACTTATTTCGTCGGTGTGCAGAAAGATGTCACGGTTCAGGTCAAGGCGCAGCAACGCGTGATTCAGCTCGAGGCTGAGGTCGCAGCGCTGAAAGCGGAACTGGCAGCGTTGAAAGCGACGAACGGCGTAAACAAAACTGCGAACTAAGTGTCAGTAACTACAATCACCAATGACTTTGTAACTATTTCTTTCGAGCCAGGCCATGCAACGCGACGCACTCCTGACCCAGGATGAGCTGGATTTCATCCAGACCATGCAGCACAACCCGCAGCTCAATGTGCGGGATGCGACGTCGAGCCTGTTGGTCAATGGAGGTTCGCAGATCCGTGACCTGCTCACGCGCCTGGCGGCTCACGAGCAAGTGACCATCCAGGCCAATTTCGAAAATCAGCAAATGACCTTTCCGCTGCACCTGGTGGAAGACGAATTCCACGCGTTGCACCTGCGCCTGGGCGTGCCGAGCATTTACGAAGACGGGCCGATGATTCGCCCATGGCGCCTGACTCTCGAAGAGCCGGTCGCGCTGGAAAATGCCAAAGGCCAACCGGGCATGATGTGGGTGCACGAGGTGTCGCACAAAGGCGTGCTGCTGGAAATGCGCAACAAGACCAAACCGCCCAAGCATTTCGCGCTGTGGTTCAGCCCTTCAGGTTACGAGCGGATTTCCCTGCGCGGCAACTTCGAGCGCGAAACCGAGCACGGCTTCTACGCCTACGAGCTGAGCCAGACCGACGCCGATGAAACCGAACGGCTGCGCCAGTTCATCCTGCAACAACACCGTCTGACCCACCCCGCCCTGCACACCTGATATTCAGGTATCCAGCGTACCTGCGAGAAATTGCGTCATGCGCTGACGCATCGTCGCTCCTTCATTGCCCAGACAACCGATCGACGATCCGGCCAGACTGTCCTGTGCCAGATCGGCAGCGTCGCCGGCGAGCATTACCTGACAGTCGAGACTCAAGGCCAGTCGATTCAGACGGCGCGGCAAATCCGCGGTGGGGGCATGGTTGGAAAACAGCACCAGCGCCTGCGGCTTGATCCGCTCGCACACCAGCGCCAACTCATCGAATGGCTGGCCGGTGGTCAGCACCCGCACGCCCGCATCATTGCCACTGAGAAACAACGCGGCAACCAGTAGCTCGAGTTCACGACACTGACCGGCAAGCGCACTGACAATCACTTTGCGCGGCTGGGTGCCGCGCAGCGCGACGATCCGCTGCAACACCCGCGCCCGCAGGAACCCGTCGAAAAACAGCCACTCGCTGGTCTGCCCGAAGGCATCCTGGCGCTGCAACATCTGCAGCCACAAAGGCATGAGAATGTTCTGAAACACTACCGGCAGCGAGTAGGACGAGAAGATCTGGTTGTAAACCTGATCCAGCGCGCGGTCGTCGAACGAACTGACGGCCAATTGCACCTGCTGCTGCCATTGCGCGTAATCGGCCTGGACCAGATCATCGGGGATGATATGGGCCAAGGCTTTCAGCGGCTCGGTCCTCGCCAGGATCTTGCCGACCTTGCTCACGGCCACGCCGCGATCGATCCAGTCGACGATGCTGCGCACGCGCTCGATTTCGGTCATCGAATACAACCGGTGCCCGCTTTCGGTGCGCGTCGGCTGGATCAAACCGTAGCGGCGCTCCCATGCACGCAGCGTTACCGGGTTGACGCCGGTCAGCCGCGACACCTCCCGAATAGGGAACAACTCTTCGCGCTCAAGTGCGACAGAGGCCTGCGAGGCAGGGTTAGCGTCCGTGATAACAGCCATGGTGCAGGTTTGTCCGCTCGGTAAATTTGGATCCCATTCTACATCCGATGCCCTCTGTCGGTTCAACCCAATAAACAGAGACGAAAGTCTCTGAAACTGTCATCAAAATCGGGAATAATCCTTGCTTGTTGAAAAGCGCAGGCCCCCACCCCGGCTTGCGCATTGCGAAACCTCCTACCCGGAGCGCCGCACTCGAAATATGGAGATACACAATGTCTACTTCCCCCGTCACGCTGATGGTTGCGCGTCGCGTCGCCGACGGTCGCTATCAGGACCTGATTGCCTGGCTGCGCGAAGGCGAACAACTGGCCACTGACTTTCCCGGTTACCTGGGTTCCGGCGTGCTCGCTCCGCCACCCGGTGACAACGAATTCCAGATCATTTTTCGCTTCGTCGACGAGCAGACCCTGCACGCCTGGGAGCACTCGGTCTCGCGGACCGCGTGGCTGGCGCGGGGCAGCGATCTGTTCGAGCATCCCAAGGAGCATCGGGTCAGCGGCATCGAAGGCTGGTTCGGCGCTGCCGGTCAACGGCCACCACGCTGGAAACAGGCCGTGGCGATCTGGCTGGCGTTCTTCCCGGTGTCGCTGCTGTTCAACTTTGTCCTCGGGCCGCTGCTCGGCGAGATGAGCCTGCTGCCACGGGTATTGGTCAGTACGGCGTGCCTGACGCCGTTGATGGTGTATTTCTTTATTCCGTTGTCGACGCGGTTGCTGGCGAACTGGTTGAACAGTGCTCCGGCCCCTCGACTACCTGTTGAACCGGTGACTCAAAACCGTTGAGAGCCCATGCGGGAGCGGGCTTGCTCGCGAAAGCGTCATGTCAGTTGATGCATCCGTGCCTGGCACACCGCCTTCACGAGCAAGCCCGGCTCCCACAAAAGCACAACACCCGTCTTGCGGTAGGTGGGCAACCCGCGTCGCTGTTATAGTTTTTGCTCCAACCGCGACGCGAGCCGTTCATGTCCAAATCCTCCGCCCCGATCCTCATCACCGGTGCCGGCCAGCGTGTCGGTCTGCACTGCGCACAGCGTTTGCTTGAAGACGGCCATCGGGTCATCTTCACCTACCGCAGCGAACGTCCGGGCGTACAAGCCCTGCGTGATCTGGGCGCTGTCGCGGTGTTCGCGGACTTCTCCAGCGAAGCCACCATCCTCGCCTTCATCGATGAACTGAAAACCCACACCGACTGCCTGCGCGCCATCGTCCACAACGCCTCCGAATGGCTGGCGGAAACCCCGGGCAGTGAAGCCGAGGCCTTCTCGCGCATGCTCAACGTGCACATGCTCGCGCCGTATCTGATCAACCTGCACTGCGCCGACCTGCTCAAAGGCTCGACCCCGGCCGACATCATCCACATCAGCGACGATGTCACGCGCAAGGGCAGCAGCAAGCACATCGGTTATTGCGCCAGCAAGGCCGGGCTCGACAGCCTGACCCTGTCCTTCGCCGCGCGCTATGCGCCGGCAATCAAGGTCAACGGCATCGCGCCGGCCCTGCTATTGTTCAATCCCGACGACGACGCGGCGTACCGCGCCAGGGCGCTGGCCAAATCCGCGCTGGGCATCGAGCCCGGCAGCGAAGTGATCTACCAGAGCCTGCGCTATCTGCTCGACAACCCCTATGTCACCGGCACAACCCTGACCGTCAACGGCGGACGGCACGTCAAATAAGCTGCTGCGCGAGGATCTCCCATGACCCGTTCCCTGCCCGAGAATTACCGCGAGATCCTCATCGGCCTCGGCGAAGACCCCGACCGCGAAGGTCTGCTCGATACCCCGGTGCGCGCGGCCAAGGCCATGCAATACCTGTGTCACGGCTATGAACAGAGTGTGGAGCAGATCGTCAACGGCGCGCTGTTTGCCTCCGACAGCGACGAGATGATCATCGTCGCCGACATCGAGCTCTACTCGTTGTGCGAACATCACCTGCTGCCCTTCATCGGCAAGGCCCATGTGGCTTATATTCCGACAGGCAAGGTGCTGGGGCTGTCGAAGATCGCGCGGCTGGTGGACATGTTCGCCCGGCGCCTGCAGATTCAGGAAAACCTCACCCGGCAGATTGCCGATGCGGTGCAACAGGTCACCGATGCCGCCGGCGTCGCGGTGGTCATCGAGGCCCGGCACATGTGCATGATGATGCGCGGTGTCGAGAAACAGAATTCGACCATGAACACCTCGGTCATGCTCGGCGCCTTTCGCGACTCGAGCAACACCCGCCAGGAGTTCCTGCAATTGATTGGACGGAGCAAGTAAATGTCACAACTTCAACCGGGAATGGCGCGCATCCGGGTCAAGGATCTGCGCTTGCGCACCTTTATCGGGATCAACGAGGACGAGATCCTCAACAAGCAGGATGTGCTGATCAACCTGACCATCCTGTACGCAGCGCAGGAAGCGGTGCGCGACAACGACATCGATCACGCGCTGAATTACCGCACCATCACCAAGGCGATCATCGCCCACGTCGAGGGCAATCGTTTTGCGCTGCTCGAACGCCTGACCCAGGAACTGCTGGATCTGGTGATGACTCATGCTGCAGTGCTGTACGCCGAAGTCGAAGTCGACAAGCCGCATGCGCTGCGTTTTGCCGAGTCGGTGTCAATAACGCTTGCAGCGAGCCGCTAGCTTCAAGCTTCAAGCGGCAAGCTGTAAACTTCATATCAACGCCACCCATCTTGCAGCTTGAAGCTCGTCGCTTGAAGCTGTCTCGCAGAGACTCCCATGACCGAGCAACAACGCCTCGAACTCGAAGCCGCCGCTTTCCGCCGGCTGGTCGCCCATCTGGACAGCCGCAAGGACGTGCAGAACATCGACCTGATGAACCTCGCCGGATTCTGCCGCAACTGCCTGTCCAAATGGTACAAGGCTGCCGCCGATGACCGTCAGATCGAGGTCAGCCTCGACGACGCCCGTGAAGTGGTTTACGGCATGCCTTATGCCGAATGGAAAGCCCAATACCAGCAAGAAGCCAGCGCCGAACAACAGGCGGCGTTCGCCAAAGGAAAACCCAATGAGTGATCTGAACACCCTGCGCGCCAGCCTCAAGAGCGGCGAACACCTTTTCGCCGACACCCTGGCTTTCATCGCCGCCGGTTACGACTATCAGCCTCAGGCGTTCAACAACGGTGGCGTGGAAAACGCCGCCGGGCAGAACGAAGGTTCGTGCAAGACCCTGGGTCTGGCGCTACTGGAAGGCTTGAGCGATGAAGAAGCGCTGCTGGCATTCGGCGAGCATTACCGCTCGGTGGTGGCGACGCCTGAAGGCAGCGACCACGGCAATATTCGCGCGCTGATCAAGCACGGTCTGGCGGGTGTGAAGTTCGAAACGCAGCCCCTGACCCGTCGCTGATTTCCATAGCCAACGCCATCCCCTGTGGGAGCGGGCTTGCTCGCGAAGGCGCCGTGCCAGGCGACTTTTCTTTGTCTGACACACCGCTTTCGCGAGCAAGCCCGCTCCCACAGGGTTATGCGATGTAGCGGAAATACGGGCATAAAAAAACCGGCCGAAGCCGGTTTTTTTGTGCCTGCGATTTAGAACGAAGCGTTCTGCAGACCGTCCAGGTAACGCTCGGTGTCCAGTGCTGCCATGCAGCCGGCGCCGGCCGAGGTGATGGCCTGACGGTAAACGTGGTCAGCCACGTCACCGGCAGCAAAGATACCTTCGACGCTGGTGGCAGTGGCGTTGCCGTCACGACCGCCCTGCACCACCAGATAACCGTCTTTCAGGGTCAACTGGCCTTCGAACAGCGAAGTGTTCGGAGTGTGGCCGATCGCGATGAACACGCCGTCGACTTTGATTTCGTCGAAGCTGCCGTCGTTGTTCTTCAGACGCGCACCGGTCACGCCCATGTTGTCGCCCAGCACTTCGTCGAGGTTGGCGTTCAACTTGAGGATGATCTTGCCTTCGGCCACGCGGGCGTTGAGCTTGTCGATCAGGATCTTCTCGGCGCGGAAGGTTTCGCGACGGTGGATCAGGGTCACGGTGCTGGCGATGTTGGCCAGGTACAGCGCCTCTTCAACAGCGGTGTTGCCGCCGCCGACCACAGCCACGGGCTTGTTGCGGTAGAAGAAACCGTCGCAGGTCGCGCAGGCCGAAACGCCTTTGCCCATGAACGCTTCTTCCGACGGCAGGCCCAGGTAGCGAGCGCTGGCACCGGTGGCGATGATCAGGGCGTCGCAGGTGTAGGTCGCGCTGTCGCCGGTCAGGGTGTACGGCTTGGCAGCGAAGTCCACGGCGTTGATGTGATCGAAAACGATCTCGGTTTCAAAACGCTCGGCGTGCTCACGCATCCGCTCCATCAGCGCCGGGCCGGTCAGGCCGTGCACGTCGCCTGGCCAGTTGTCGACTTCGGTGGTGGTGGTCAGCTGACCGCCGGCCTGCATGCCGGTAATCAGCAGTGGCTTGAGGTTGGCACGGGCGGCGTAGACCGCAGCGCTGTAACCGGCAGGGCCGGAACCGAGAATAATCACTCGCGAATGACGGACTTCAGACATGACCTGCTCCTGTTGACCGGGCCGAAACACTGGCGCGGAACGCCGGACTGCCGGCGGGAATAAAAAAGGACTGTGGATAACCTTGGGGAAGGTATGAGCTCGACAGTCCTGTAAAAAGTTGGGTGCAGCGTATCGAGGGGGGCAAGATTAAGGAAATACGGAATAACAATCCAGCTCATAGGTGGTCTCTATACGCACACTCCGACCATATCGACGTCTTTGTTACAGTGAATGTCGAGCGCTCTGCCGCGCTTTCGCACCTGTTGCAAAGTCGGTAAGGTCGGCGCGTTTTCCCTTGCTCGGAGCACCTTATGCCCGCCCCTGTTCTATCCGGCCCGCAATACCTGCGCGAAGGCCTCAAACTGGTTCTCAGCCCTGGCCTGCGCCTGTTCGTGTTGCTGCCGCTGGCGATCAACCTGGTGCTGTTCGTCGGATTGATCTATCTGGCCGGCCATCAGTTCAGCCTGTGGGTCGACAGCCTGATGCCGTCGCTGCCCGACTGGCTGAGTTTCCTCAGCTACATCCTCTGGCCGCTGTTCGTGGTGCTGGTGGCGTTGATGGTGTTCTTCACCTTCACCATGCTCGCCAACGTGATCGCTGCGCCGTTCAACGGTTTCCTCGCGGAAAAAGTCGAAGTGGTGGTACGCGGCACCGATGATTTCCCGGCCTTCAGCTGGGGCGAACTGATTGCGATGATCCCGCGCACCCTCGCCCGGGAAATGCGCAAACTCGGCTACTTCCTGCCGCGGGCGATCGGCCTGTTCATTCTCTCGTTCATCCCGGTGGTGAACATCGTCGCCGCCCCGCTGTGGCTGCTGTTCGGCGTGTGGATGATGGCGATCCAGTACATTGACTACCCGGCAGACAACCACAAACTGGGCTGGAACGAGATGCTCGCCTGGCTGCGGCAGAAACGCTGGCAGAGCATGAGTTTTGGCGGGATCGTCTATCTGGCGCTGCTGATTCCGGTGGTCAACATTCTGATGATGCCGGCGGCGGTAGCGGGAGCGACGTTGTTCTGGGTGCGTGAGCGCGGTGCCGAGATGCTGGCTCAGGAAAAAGTCTGAGCCTCCAGGCATCAATCCTTCTGGCAACTCAGGGGTAAACGCCGCCTAGAAGCAGCCCTACCAATACCCACGCCGCAGCGCCTGGCAAGATAATCAGCAAGTTCCAGGCGTTGAGGCGATTGTTACTCAGGCCTTGAGGATCGCTGGCGGCCAAATTGATCAGTTGTTGCCCTTGGCTTGCGACATAAACTCTTATCGGCAGCATGATCAAGGCGACAAGGCCAAGAAAACTCAGCTCTGGAATCTGCTTGGGAAGCTTTTCGAATATGTGCGCGACTACGGTCAGTACAACAAAGACTGTTGCCCATTGCTCAAGATCCCAATCGGACTTTCCACCTCTGTCATGGATTCGTTTTTTGGCTTGCCGATAAAGCTGATGCACGAAAAACAAATAGAAAAACGCTCGCGCCCACGGCCATAGTTCCTGTCGAGTACTGCGCTTGTACTGACTCCAGTTTTTGTAAATCCAGAAGTAGAAATACAGGCCAAAACTGAGGATCGCCAGCAGAATGAACTTCCACCGTGCAACAACATAAAACTCTGGTGTTTGTTCATCCGCAACCAAAAGTTCCGCCTCAGGCGGTGCATAAGCATTCTCTGACACAGCCATATTTCCTGGAAAGAGTTCAAGTCAAGGCTAACGACCGGGCAGGCAAAAGGTTTAGGCACACGGTAAGCAGCTGTCATCAATCGATCATCAACTCGACACAATGACGACATCGCCTCAATCGACACTGAGGTCATGACGACAGCTCTGCATATCACCCTGATCAGCGAAACCTTCCCACCGGAAATCAACGGAGTGGCCAATACCCTTGGTCGCTTGTGCGATGGCTTGCGCGCGCGTGGGCATCAGGTGGAACTGGTGCGACCGCGCCAGGCGGGAGATCCGCAGCGCGTCGAGGACGATGCCTTGCTGTTGTGTCGAGGCTGGCCGTTGCCGGGTTATCCCGGTCTGCAATGGGGACAGTCGTCGATGCACAAGCTGCTGCGGCGCTGGAAGCGTCATCGCCCGGACGTTTTGTACATCGCCACCGAAGGCCCGCTCGGTTTGTCGGCGTTGCGTGCGGCACGGCGTCTGGGGATCTCGGTGGTCAGCGGCTTTCACACCAATTTTCAGCAGTACACCAATCAGTACGGACTGAGTTTGCTGACGCGCTTGCTCACGCATTATCTGCGCTGGTTTCACAACCGCTCGGCGATGACCCTGGTGCCGAGCGTCAGTCAGCGCCTGGAACTGGAGCGTCGGCATTTCGACCGCCTCGCCCTGCTCTCCCGCGGCGTGGACAGCCAGTTGTTTCACCCGGCCAAGCGCCTGAACGGCTTGCGTGAGCAATGGGGCCTGAGCGAGCAGGACATCGCGGTGATTCACGTCGGCCGGCTGGCCCCGGAAAAGAACCTCGGCCTGCTCAAGCGCTGCTTCGACACCCTGTGCGGCACTTATCCACAGCGCAAGCTGAAGCTGATCGTGGTCGGCGACGGGCCGCAACGGCCTGCGCTGGAAAAGGAGCTGTCCGAAGCGATCTTCTGTGGTTCACAACGCGGCGAAGTACTGGCGGCGCACTATGCGTCCGGCGACATCTTTCTGTTCCCGAGCATGACCGAAACCTTCGGCAACGTGGTGCTTGAGGCGCTGGCGTCAGGGCTGGGGGTGGTGGCTTACGATCAGGCTGCGGCGGCGCAGCACATTCGCCATGGCTACAACGGCGTGTTGGCGATGCCCGGTGATGAACAAGCGTTCTGCGATGCGGCGGCGTGGTTGCTGGAGGAGGATGAGACCTTGCGTTGCGTGCGCCTGAATGCGCGCCAGCATGCCAGTCGTCAGGGGTGGGCGGCGATCATCGAGCAATTTGAAAAGCACTTGCGTGGGGCGTGTCTGCGGGAGCAGGTGGTGCCGAATGCGCAGACATTACCTTAGATCTTTGCTGATTTTGAACCTGCCTTCGCGAGCAGGCTCGCTCCCACAAGGGATCTTCAGTGAACACAGATTCTGTGAACCCAGAGAAACCTGTGGGAGCGAGCCTGCTCGCGAAGGGGTCGGTAATGGCGACGCTTAAACCAGCGTCATCAACGCCTCACGGCTGAACGGCAGAATATCCTGCTCACGCCCTTCACGGACTTTCAGCGCCCAGTCCGGATCCACCAGCAGCGCACGGCCCACTGCCACCAGATCGAACTCGTCGTTGTTCAGACGCTCCAGCAGTTTCTCCAGGCTTGCCGGTTGCGCGACCTTGTCGGTGTTAACCATGAACTGCAGGAACTCGCCGTCCAGGCCGACGCTGCCTACGGTGATGGTCGGTTTGCCGGTCAGTTTGCGCGTCCAGCCGGCCAGGTTCAGCTCGGAACCGTCAAATTCAGGCTCCCAGAAACGCCGCGTCGAGCAGTGGAAAATGTCCACCCCGGCGTCGGCCAACGGCTTGAGGAATTCGCCCAGCGCCTCCGGGGTCTGCACCAGACGCGCGGTGTAATCCTGCTGCTTCCACTGCGAAAAACGGAAGATGATCGGGAAGCCTTCACCGACTGCCGCACGCACCGCTTGAATCAGCTCGATGGCGAAGCGCGAACGGTTGGCCAGGCTACCGCCGTATTCGTCGGTACGCTGGTTGCTGCCTTCCCAAAAGAACTGGTCGATCAGGTAACCGTGGGCGCCGTGAATTTCCACGCCGTCCATGCCGATGCCTTGCGCATCTTTGGCGGCCTGGGCGAACGCGGCGATCACGTCCTGAATGTCCTGTTTGGTCATGCCGTGCACCACGACCTGACCATCCTTGAGTTTTTCCGTCGGGCCGTAAGCCGGGACGCTGGCGTCCGGCTCGGTGCCGATGCGGCGCACGCTGCCGACATGCCACAGTTGCGGAACAATCTTGCCGCCCTCGGCATGCACCGCGTCGACGACTTTTTTCCAGCCGGCCAGTGGCGCTTCGCCGAAGAACTGCGGCACATTCGGGTAACCGTTGGAAGCCTTGTGACCGACGGTGGTGCCTTCGGTGATGATCAGGCCAACACCGGCCGCAGCGCGGCGACGGTAGTACTCGATCACTTTGGAATTGGGTACGCCACCCGGGGAAAACGAGCGGGTCATCGGCGCCATCACCACGCGGGTCGGCAGTTCGAGGGCACCGAGGTGGAACGGTTTGAACAGGGCTTGCACCGGCATTGGAAGGCTCCACAGGGAATGACTTTATGACGGCGATAATATGAACCGTCAGCGCCTCTGAACAGCACTATTGATCTGAATGATTAAGGGTCAAAAGTCAGGCAAAAAAAATCGCAGCTCGATGGCTGCGATTTTTGTGTTTCAGCCCAGCGCTTTTTCAATCGCGTGGACAATGGTCGGATCATCCGGCGGCGTGCGCGGCGAGAATCGCGCCAATACCCGGCCATCCTTGCCGAGCAGGAATTTCTCGAAGTTCCAGGTGATATCCCCCGGAAACTCCGCCCCCTCGCCCGCCAGCAAACGGTACAGCTGATGACGATCATGGCCGTTGACTTCAAGCTTGCTCGACAACGGGAACGTCACGCCATAGTTCAGGCTGCAGAACTCCTGGATTTGCTGTTCGGTACCTGGCTCCTGACCGGCAAACTGGTTGCACGGCAGGCCCAGCACACTGAAGCCCTTGCCCTTGAATTGCTGGTAGAGGTTTTCCAGCGCCGCGTACTGTGGGGTCAAGCCGCATTTGGAGGCGACGTTGACCACCAGCACGACTTGGCCTTTGAAAGGCGCCAGCGGTAGCTCCTGACCATCCAGGGCTGTCAACTTAAGGTCGTGAAAAGCACTCATGACGGACTCCAGATTCCCGTGTTCTACTCGAAACAGCCACTTGGCGAGAGCACCAAGGACAGCCGCGGACTAAAAAGGCGCCCGCAGGCGCCTCTCCAGTACTCGAAGCTTAGCGCAGAAAATCAGTGGTGATGGCCACCTTCGCCATGGACGTGGCCATGAGCGACTTCTTCCTGGCTGGCGTCACGGATAGCAACGACCTTCACTTTGAAGTTCAGGCGCTGACCGGCCAGTGGGTGGTTGCCGTCGACGGTGACGTCGTCGCCGTCCAGGTCACGGATGGTCACGATCTGCATCTGGCCGTCCGGCGCCGAAGCGTGGAACTGCATGCCGACTTCCAGCTCGTCAACGCCTTCGAACATGCTGCGGCTCAGGGTGCTGACCAGTTCGGCAGCATATTCGCCGTAAGCGTCTTCCGGCTCAACGGACACTTCCAGCTCATCACCAACAGCTTTGCCTTCCAGAGCTTTTTCCAGGCCCGGGATGATGTTGCCTGCGCCTTGCAGGTAGACCAGCGGAGCGCCGCCGGCGGAGCTGTCGATGACCTCACCAGCGTCGTTGGTCAGGGTATAGTCGATGGAGACAGCCTTATTGGCGGCGATCAGCATGGGGCGAGACCTTTTGCAGAAGAATATAGAAAGGCCAAGTTTAGCGAAGCAATCGCGCGAAAGCGAACACAACCCGGACAAACGGGATTCGACGCTCACCGGCTTCCATCAGGATGAAGACGGTCACTGGGTGGTCGAGCTTTCCTGTGGCCACACCCAGCACCTGCGTCACCAGCCGCCGTGGCAATCGCGGCCATGGGTCCTGGACCCGGCGCAACGTATTGAAAAAATAGGCCAACCCTTTGCCTGCGGTTGGTGCGCACAAGGCTCGGTTAGCGATAACCTTGGCGACTGAATTGCGGTAGGCGGTCACGTATAGATCGCCACCATTGCCATGCACCTTTAGAGAATCCGCATGCAAACTTTTTTTATCGCGCCCACCGATTTTGGCGTGGGTCTGACCTCCATCAGCCTCGGGCTGGTGCGTACCCTGGAGCGGGCCGGATTGAAAGTCGGCTTCTTCAAACCGATTGCCCAGCCGCATCCGGGCGACACTGGCCCGGAGCGCTCCACCGAACTGGTGGCGCGCACCCACGGCCTGAAACCGCCGCAGCCACTGGGCCTGGCCCATGTCGAGCGGATGCTCGGCGACGGTCAGCTTGACGAGTTGCTCGAAGAAATCATCGCCTTGTATCAGCAAGCTGCCATCGGCAAAGACGTGCTGGTGGTCGAAGGCATGGTGCCGACCCGTAGCGCCAGCTACGCCGCGCGGGTCAATTTGCACCTGGCGAAAAGCCTGGATGCCGAGGTGATTCTGGTCTCGGCCCCGGAAAACGAAGTGCTCGCCGAACTTTCCGGTCGCGTGGAATTGCAGGCGCAATTGTTCGGCGGCCCGAAAGATCCAAAAGTCCTCGGCGTAATCCTCAACAAGGTCAAGACCGAGGAGAGCATGGATGCCTTCGCCACACGATTGAAGGAGCATTCGCCGTTGTTGCGCAGCGGTGATTTCCGCCTGCTCGGCTGCATTCCGTTTCAACCCGAACTCAATGCACCGCGTACCCGCGACGTCGCCGACCTGATGGGCGCGCAGGTGCTGAACGCCGGCGATTACGAAACCCGGCGCATGACCAAAATCATCATCTGCGCACGGACCATGCGCAACACTGTGGAGCTGCTCAAGCCCGGCGTACTGGTGGTGACCCCGGGTGATCGCGACGACATCATCCTCGCGGTCAGCCTCGCGGCACTCAATGGCGTACCGCTGGCCGGGCTGTTGCTGACCAGCGACACCCTGCCCGATCCACGCATCATGGACCTATGCCGTGGCGCGTTGCAGGCCGGTCTGCCGGTGCTGTCGGTGAGCACTGGCTCCTACGACACCGCCAACCTGCTCAATGGCCTGAACAAGGAAATCCCCATCGATGACCGCGAGCGTGCGGAGATCATCACTGACTTCGTCGCCAGTCATCTCGACGCCAAATGGCTGCATCAGCGCTGTGGCACCCCGCGGGAAATGCGTCTGTCGCCAGCGGTATTCCGCTACCAACTGATTCAACGGGCGCAGTCGGCGAACAAACGCATCGTCCTGCCCGAAGGCAGCGAGCCGCTCACCGTGCAAGCGGCGGCGATCTGCCAGGAGCGCGGCATCGCCCGTTGCGTGCTGCTGGCCAAACCCGAAGACGTCGAAGCCGTGGCCCGTGCGCAAGGTATCGAGTTGCCGCCAGGGCTGGAGATTCTCGATCCGGACTTGATTCGCGAGCGCTACATCGAGCCGATGGTCGCCCTGCGCAAAAGCAAAAGCCTCAACGCGCCGATGGCCGAACAGCAACTGGAAGACACCGTGGTGATCGGCACCATGATGCTCGCGCTGGATGAGGTCGACGGCCTGGTCTCGGGCGTGATCAACACCACTGCCAACACCATTCGCCCGGCCCTGCAACTGATCAAGACCGCACCGGGCTGCACGCTGGTATCGTCGGTGTTCTTCATGCTGTTCCCCGAAGAAGTGCTGGTCTATGGCGACTGCGTGATGAACCCGCACCCGAGCGCCGCCGAACTGGCGGAGATCGCCCTGCAAAGCGCTGATTCCGCAGCAGCATTCGGCATCACCCCGCGCGTGGCGATGATCAGTTACTCCAGCGGCGAATCGGCCAGCGGTGAAGAAGTCGAGAAAGTCCGCGAAGCCACCCTGCTCGCCCACGAGCAACAGCACTCGCTGCTGATCGACGGCCCGCTGCAATACGACGCCGCTGCCAACGCAGACGTCGCCCGGCAACTGGCGCCGAACAGCCAGGTGGCCGGGCGCGCCACGGTATTCGTGTTCCCCGACCTGAACACCGGCAACACCACCCACAAAGCCGTGCAGCGCAGCGCCGACTGCGTCAGCCTCGGCCCGATGCTGCAAGGCCTGCGCAAACCGGTGAACGACCTGCCGCGCGGCGCGCAGGTCGACGACATCGTCTACACCATCGCCCTGACCGCGATTCAAGCCGCCAACCGACCTATGGATGTGTAAATGCTGGACTTCCTGCCCGCCCCGATTCGCGGCGTGATCGCCGCGCTGCTGTTGGCACTCAATACGATTCTGCTGTGCTCGTTCCTGTTCTGCGTCGCGCTGATCAAAGTGCTGCCCTTCGACCTCGCCCGCCGCGCCTCACTGTGGCTGATGAGCCACACCCACGAAGCCTGGATCAGCAACAACAAAGGCTGGATGAACCTGGTGCGCCGCACCCGCTGGCACATCAGCGGCCTGCAAGGTCTGGACTACCAACACTCATACCTGATCACCAGCAACCACCAGAGTTGGGTCGACATCCTGGTGCTGCAATACGTGCTCAACCGCCGCATCCAGCCGCTGAAATTCTTCCTCAAGCAGGAGCTGATCTGGGTTCCGGTGATCGGTCTGGCCTGGTGGGCGCTGGGCTTCCCGTTCATGAAGCGCTACTCCAAGGCCTATCTGGAAAAGCACCCGGAGAAGAAAGGCAAAGACCTGGAAACCACGCGCAAGACCTGCGCGAAATTCCGCAACAACCCGGTGGGGATTTTCAACTTCGTCGAAGGCACGCGCTTCACCGAAGGCAAACATGCGCAACAGCAGTCACCGTTCAAATACCTGCTCAAACCCAAGGCGGGTGGCATCGCCTTTGTGCTTGATGCGATGGGTGAGCAACTGGAGTCGATCGTCAACGTGACCATCCACTATCCGGGCGGGCGTCCGGGTTTCTGGGATCTGCTGTGCGGCAACGTGCGCGACGTGGTGGTGCACTTTGAAGAACTGAAAATCCCGCCGGCCTTCATCGGCAAGAACTACGACCAGGACGGCGAATATCGCCTGCAATTCCAGGGCTGGATCAACCAGCTATGGCAGGACAAGGATGCGCTGCTGGAACAGATGCACCGCGAATTCCCAGACAAACGTTAATCCCCTGTAGGAGCGAGCCTGCTCGCGATAGCGGTGGAACAGCCACTCCCAATGTTGAACGACATACCGCTATCGCGAGCAGGCTCACTCCTACAGTTGGATGGAGTGCATTCAGTTAGAGCTTGGTCGGCTGTCAGACCACCTTCGCGAGCAAGCTCGCTCCTACAGTTTGGGTTGGGTGTGTTCAGTTAGGGATTGGTCGGCTGGCAGGCCGCCTTCGCTGGCAAGCCAGCTCCCACAAAATCAAGATCAAAAGATCGCAGCCTGCGGCAGCTCCTACAGGGAAGATAAGTACAACCCGCACGCGGCGCATGCCGCCCCACTCCAGGATGAGCGCAAGCTCGGCTGTCGCTCTTGATCTTGATCCACGGGCGACGTCGGAAGGCTGAGTGGAGGGATTGATCCGGGGGTGGGAGCGCAGCGACCGTTTGGCGAAGCCAAACACAGCGAGAGGAGGTGCAGCGAAGCAAACCGGAGGCGCTGCGCCCGGATCAATCCCGCAGCGAAGGAACCCCGAGCCCCAGCGAGTGGGCCGAACGCAGGAGCAAGCCTTTTGGGTTACCTTTTCGGCGTTTGGAAAAGGTGACTCGCCGTAAGGGCGAAACCCTAAGTAGCCGTTACCGCAGCAACGGATATACACCCAACCCCCCCAGAGCATGGCCAGCCCAAAGGCCGCCACCGCCGAAAACCAAATGCCCCCCAATAAAAAACCCGCCGATGATCACTCATCCGCGGGCCTTTTATTTCCGACTAAAGCTTAAATCGCGCCACGCTTGCGCAGCAGATCCAACACCTGCTTGACGCTCTCTTCCAACGACAGCGACTGCGTGTCGATCACCAGATCAGCATTCAGCGGCACGTCATACGGGAACGACTCACCCGGAATATTATCGCCACCCGCAGCATACAAGCCCTGCGGATCACGCTCGGCACACACCGCCGGCGAGGCCTGCACATAAACCGTCAGCAGACGCTCCTTGCCGATCAGATCCTTGGCCTGCTCACGACCTTCAGCACTCGGCGCAACAAACGCCGCCAGGGTCAACAGACCCGCCTCGTTGAACTGACGCGCCACATGCGCAGCACGCCGCCAGTTCTCGGTCCGACCGGCACGATCCTGCGGCAGCCCTTTGTTCAGGTCGTGACGCAGATTCTGACCATCGAGCACAAACACCGCACGGCCCATGTCGAACAGCTTGCGCTCGACCGCGTAGGCCAGCGTGCTCTTGCCCGCGCCCGACAGGCCGCTGAACAGCACGGTCGCTGGCTGCTGGCCGAAACGCTGGGAACGTTCCTCAGTGGCAACGTGAGCCAGTTTGCCGTGGTGCGAGGCAGTCCCATGAGCCACTGGCTGAGCGACGATCATGCCGGCGCCGACGGTGCCGTTGGTCAAACGGTCGATGACGATGAACGCGCCGGTGGTGCGGTTGCTGTCGTAACCGTCGAGGGCGATCGGCGCGTCGAGCGCGATCTTCACCTTGCCGATTTCGTTGAGCTGCAACGCGCTCGCCGGGCCTTCTTCGAGGGTGTTGACGTCGACCTTGTTGACGATGCTGGCAATCGAGCCCGGCACGTAACTGGTGGCGCGCTTGATGTCGTATTTCTTGCCCGGCAGCATCGGCTCTTCAGCCATCCACACCAGCATCGCTTCGAAGCTGTCGGTGACCGGCGGCACGTTGTCGGCATGCACCAGCAGGTCGCCACGGGAGATGTCGATTTCGTCTTCCATGGTCAGCGTCACCGCTTGACCCGGGCCGGCCTGCTCCAGCTCACCTTCGAAGGTGACGATGGATTTGACGCGGCTGCTCTTGCCCGACGGCAGAACCACCACTTCGTCGCCCTTGTGCACGATGCCGCTGGCGAGGGTGCCAGCGAAACCACGGAAGTTCAGGTTCGGACGGTTGACGTACTGCACCGGGAAACGCAAATCGGTGAAGTTGCGGTCGCCCGCCACTTCCACGGTCTCGAGAATTTCCATCAGCGACTGACCTTTGTACCAAGGCGAGCGCTCGGACTTGTTCACCACGTTGTCGCCCTTGAGGGCAGACATCGGCACGAAGTGCATGCTGGTCGGCTTCATCTTCAAGCCTTCGGCGAACTTCAGGTAGTCGGCCTTGATCGACTCGAACACGCCTTCATCGAAGTCTTTCAAGTCCATCTTGTTGATGGCGACGACGATGTGCTTGATGCCCAGCAACGAGGCGATGAAGCTGTGGCGACGGGTCTGGGTCTGCACGCCGTAACGGGCGTCGACCAGAATGATCGCCAGGTCACAGGTGGAGGCACCGGTGGCCATGTTGCGGGTGTACTGCTCATGGCCAGGGGTGTCGGCGATGATGAATTTGCGTTTGGCGGTGGAGAAATAGCGGTAGGCGACATCGATGGTGATGCCCTGCTCACGCTCGGCCTGCAGGCCATCGACCAGCAACGCCAGGTCGATGTCGTCACCGGTGGTGCCGACTTTCTTCGAATCGCGAGTGATAGCTTCCAGGTGATCTTCGTAGATCATCTTGGAGTCGTGCAGCAGGCGCCCGATCAGGGTGCTCTTGCCGTCATCGACGTTACCGCAGGTCAAAAAGCGCAGCAGCTCTTTACGTTCGTGCTGGCCCAGGTAGGCGAGGATGTCCTCGCTGATCAAATCAGATGCGTGCGACATGACAACCCCTTAGAAATAACCCTGACGTTTCTTGTCTTCCATCGAGCCTGCGCCATCGTGGTCGATGACCCGGCCCTGGCGCTCGGAAGTTCGCGTCAGGAGCATTTCCTGAATGATGTCCGTGAGGGTTTCAGCCTCGGACTCCACCGCGCCCGTCAACGGGTAGCAGCCAAGGGTACGGAAACGCACTTTCTTTTTGACGATACGTGCCTTGTCCTCGTCGGACAGGTGTTCGAGGATACGGTCGTCGTCGATCATGATCAGCGTGCCGTTCTTCTCGATCACTTCGCGCTCGGCGGCGAAGTACAGCGGCACAATCGGGATGCCTTCGAGGTAGATGTACTGCCAGATGTCCAGCTCGGTCCAGTTCGACAAGGGGAACACCCGAATGGATTCGCCCTTGTTGACCTTGCCGTTATAGACGTTCCACAGCTCAGGGCGCTGGTTTTTCGGGTCCCAGCGGTGCTTGCTGTCGCGGAACGAGTACACGCGCTCTTTGGCACGGGATTTCTCTTCATCGCGACGAGCACCGCCGAACGCGGCGTCGAAACCATGCTTGTCGAGCGCCTGTTTCAGGCCCTCGGTCTTCATGATGTCGGTGTGTTTGGCGCTGCCGTGGGTGAACGGGTTGATGTTCTGCGCCACGCCATCGGGGTTGATGTGGGTGATCAGGTCCAGGCCCAGCTCTTCGACCATCTTGTCGCGGAACTTGTACATCTCCTGGAATTTCCAGCGAGTGTCGACGTGCATCACCGGAAACGGCAGTTTGCCCGGGAAGAACGCCTTGCGTGCCAGATGCAGCATCACGGCGGAGTCTTTACCGATGGAGTACAGCATCACCGGGTTGTCGAACTCGGCGGCCACCTCGCGGATGATGTGGATGCTTTCCGCCTCCAGCTGTTTCAGATGCGTCAGTTTGTCGACCATGGCTACTCACGAAAGCTTTCTTATGAACGGCCAGCGGGCCGTGTTCGAGCGGGGAATCCTAGCACAGCGACCTCTTCTAATCAGGACGCCTACTAGATCGAAAGGGCATATGAATATGCCTGCCGGTTCGGCCGGGCAATGCTGTTCCTGAGGGAGCGGGCTTGCTCGCGAAAGCGGTGTGTCATTCAACATCGCCGCTGATTGAACCACCGCATTCGCGAGCAAGCCCGCTCCCACACTGAAATGAGTTTTAGCCTTAGATCGGGTTCGGGCAATCGATGAAGATGTGTTCGAGGGCGAAACGTTTTGCCAGGTAGTCACCCAGCGCCTGCACGCCATAGCGCTCGGTGGCGTGGTGGCCGGCGGCGATGAAGCTGATGTCGTTTTCCCGCGCGCTGTGGAAGGTCTGCTCGGAGGCTTCACCGCTGAGGAACAGATCGACACCCGCCGCCACGCCCTGATCGATATAACCCTGCCCGCCACCGGTACACCAGCCAACTCGACGAATCATCCCACTGCCCTCGACCAGCAGCGGCTCGCGGCCCATGACGTCTTTAACCTTGCGGGCGAAATCCCTTGGGGTCATTGGCTCGCTCAACGACCCGACCAGTCCGACAATTTTGAGGTTGTCCGGATCCAGTGGCCCTTCAACGGTAATGTCCAGCTGACGCGCCAGTTGCACGTTGTTGCCAACCTCCGGATGCAGATCCAGCGGCAAGTGATAGGCGAGCAGACTGATGTCGTGCTTGAGCAAAGTCTTCAAACGCCGCTGCTTCATGCCGGTGATGCACGGGTTCTCGCCTTTCCAGAAATAACCGTGATGCACCAGCACCAGATCCGCTTCGGCTTCCACCGCAGCATCGAGCAAGGCCTGACTGGCGGTGACGCCACTGACGATGCGCATCACTTGCGGTCGGCCTTCGACCTGCAGGCCGTTCGGGCAATAATCGGCGATTTTCGCACTGCCGAGGTAACGGTCGGCTTCTTCGACGAGGGTGCTGAGGGCGACGGCCATGAAAGACTCCTGAAAATCCCGTTCAGAGGCGCGCGCGGCCTCGTATAATGCGCGACATTATGGGCGGTCTGACCCCGCCTGCAACTTTTCCAGGACGTGCTTAATGCTCAAGGCGCTGCGTTTTTTCGGCTGGCCGCTGTTGGCCGGTGTGCTTATCGCTCTGTTGATTATTCAGCGTTACCCGCAGTGGGTCGGGCTGCCGAGCCTCGATGTCAACCTGCAACAGGCCCCGCAAACCACCAGCGTGCAGCAGGGACCGGTGTCCTATGCCGACGCAGTGACCATCGCCGCACCGTCGGTGGTCAACCTTTACACCACCAAGGTCATCAACAAACCGGCGCACCCGCTGTTTGAAGACCCGCAGTTCCGGCGCTTCTTCGGTGACAACTCGCCGAAGCAGAAACGCATGGAATCGAGCCTCGGTTCCGGGGTGATCATGAGCCCGGAAGGCTACATTCTGACCAATAATCACGTGACCACCGGCGCCGACCAGATCGTGGTGGCGCTCAAGGACGGTCGCGAAACCCTCGCCCGGGTGATCGGCAGCGATCCGGAAACCGACCTCGCGGTGTTGAAGATCGACCTGAAAAACCTGCCGGCGATCACCGTCGGCCGCTCCGACAGCATCCGCATCGGCGATGTCGCGCTGGCCATCGGCAACCCGTTCGGGGTCGGCCAGACCGTGACCATGGGCATCATCAGCGCCACCGGGCGTAACCAGTTGGGCCTGAACAACTATGAAGACTTCATCCAGACCGACGCGGCGATCAACCCGGGCAACTCCGGCGGCGCGCTGGTCGATGCCAACGGCAACCTCACCGGCATCAATACGGCGATCTTCTCCAAGTCCGGCGGCTCGCAGGGCATCGGTTTTGCGATCCCGGTGAAACTGGCGATGGAAGTAATGAAATCGATCATCGAGCACGGTCAGGTGATTCGTGGCTGGCTCGGTATTGAAGTGCAGCCGCTGACCCAGGAACTGGCCGAGTCGTTTGGCCTGTCCGGGCGCCCGGGGATTGTCGTGGCGGGGATCTTCCGCGATGGCCCGGCACAGAAGGCCGGCCTGCAACTGGGTGACGTGATTCTGAGTATCGACGGCGAACCGGCCGGTGATGGCCGCAAGTCCATGAACCAAGTGGCGCGGATCAAGCCGACTGACAAAGTGACCATTCAGGTCATGCGCAACGGCAAAGAACTGAAGCTCACCGCTGAAATCGGCCTGCGTCCGCCGCCTGCACCAGTGAAAGAAGAAGAGTAAAACTTTATTCGCGCCGAGTGCGCGAATGAAAGACACTCTCAACAGGCATGTTATATTGTTTCAATTTAACGATTGGAACAACATAACATGTCGTCTCGAAAAAAGGCTTCGCTGCTTGGCCTGACCCTGGGCCTGCTGGGCGATCCGGTCTTCGCCGAAGATCCGCAACCCCTCGAACTCGACGCCATCAGCGTCACTTCCGATTATGAATCCCCCAGCGGGCCGGTCAGCGGCTACCGCGCGACGCGCTCCGCCAGTGCAACCAAAACCGACACCGCCATCCGCGACATTCCCCAAGCGATCAGCGTGGTGCCGGCCAGCGTGCTCAAGGATCTGGGCAGCCACAATGTCGAACGCGCACTGGAATTTGCCGGCGGCGTGTCGAAGCAGAACAATTTTGGTGGCCTGACGCTGTACGAATACAGCGTACGCGGCTTCACCACCTCGGAGTTCTACAAGGACGGTTTCAGCGCCAATCGCGGCTACCCGAGCACGCCGGACGCGGCCAATGTGGAGCGCATCGAAGTCCTCAAAGGCCCGGCCGCGAGCCTGTATGGCCGTGGCGATCCTGGCGGCACGGTGAACATCGTCACCAAAAAGCCGCAGCCCGAAGCGTTCACCACCCTGCAGACCAGCGCTGGCAGCTGGGATCGTTATCGCACGGCACTGGACGTCAATACGCCGCTCGACGAGCAGGGGGACGTGCTCTCGCGGATCAACCTCGCGGTCGAAGACAACCACAGCTTCCGTGATCACGTCGACAGCCAGCGGGTCTTCGTCGCACCTTCGATCAGTTGGCAACTGAGCCCGGACACTTCGTTGTTGGTGGAAAGCGAAATCGTCCGGCACAACTCCACGTTCGACCGAGGAATCGTCGCGCCGAACAACAAATGGAGCGGCGTTTCGCGCTCGACCTTCCTCGGTGAACCGAACGACGGCAACATCGACAACCACAACAACCTGCTCCAGGCCACCCTTGAACATCACCTCAACGACAGCTGGAAACTGCGTCTGGCCAGCCACTACAAGGAAGGCAAACTGTGGGGCGACGCGTCTGAAAGTCGTGCGCTGAACGCCGATGGTCACACGGTCAACCGACGCTACCGCGAACGGGACACTAACTGGCACGACAGCATCACCCAATTGGAGCTGCGCGGTCTGTTCGACCTCGGCTCGTGGCAGCACGAACTGCTGATCGGCACCGAGTACGAGAACTACCGCAAGAACGAACGCGTCACTACCATCGCTGGCGGTCCCTACGCCATCGACATCTACAAGCCGATCTACGGCCAACCAAAACCCAACGGCCCACGCTCGGGTACTGACTTCTTCGAACACGTCGAAAGCCACGCACTGAACCTGCAGGATCAAATCATCTTCACCGACAAACTGCGCGGGATGATCGGCGCACGCTTCGAACATTTTGATCAACGCATCGACGATCACACCCGCGATGCCAAAAGCCAGCAGACTCACGACGCCCTCACCCAACGCGCCGGCCTGCTCTATCAGTTGACGCCGAACACCGGCCTGTTCGCCAACGCCTCGACCTCGTTCAAACCGAATAACGGCCTCGACGCCTCCGGCAAATCCTTCGATCCCGAAGAAGGTGTCGGTTACGAAATCGGGATCAAGAACGAACTGTTCGACGAGCGCCTGAGCAGCACCCTCGCCTTCTTCCACATCGACAAGGAGAACGTCCTCGCCCTCGACCCGGGCACCGACACCAGCCGCGCGATGGGCAAGGCGCGCAGTCGCGGTTTCGACTGGCAAGTGACCGGGCAAGTGACCGATGCCGTGCGGGTGATGGGTGCCTTCGCTTACATCGACGCTGAAGTGACCAAGGGCGACGCGGCAATCCCGACCGGCAGCCGCATCCTTGGCGTGGCCAAGCGCAGTGGCAGCCTGCTCGGTGTGTACGAATTTCAGGACGGCCATTTGCGCGGCTCGGACGTCGGCGCGGCGTTCACCTATGTCGGCGATCGCTCCGGTGAAGCCGGCGGTGATTTTGAAATGCCGGCCTATCACACCGTCGATCTGCTGGCCCATTACAAAGCCAGCGACAACGTCACGGTTGGCCTGAACCTGAACAACCTCTTCGACGAAAAATACTACGAGCGCTCCTACAGCAATTACTGGGTCAACCCCGGCGAGCCGCGCAATTTCACCATCAGCCTGACACTCAACCTGTAAAAGGACGTCACTATGCAATACGGCAAAACCCTGCTGATCATCGCCGCTTTGTTCGTCACTCAAGCCTCGGCCCATGGCCTGTGGACAGAACAACGGCGCGGCAATATCGAAGTGATCTACGGCCACGGCGCCGAGGACAATGCCTTCAAGGCGCAGAAAATCAGCGGCGCCTGGGCCTATGACACAAGCGGCAAAATGATCCCGGTCAGCGTCGAACGCCTGCCCGATCACGCACGTCTCAAGCCTCTCAAGCCGCCGGCAGTACTGGCCGTCGCACTGAACAACGGCATGTGGTCGCAAACCGCCGACAAGAGATGGATCAACGACGGCCGCAGCAAAGTGCCGGGCGCTGTCGAAGCCACCGAGACGTTCAAGTACAGCCTGGCGATTTATCAACCGGGGGCGAAGTTGCCAAAGCTTGATCAGATCAAATTGCTGATTCTGCCGGAAGTCGATCCGCTGACGGTCGGGCCGGGGAAATCATTGCCGGTGCGGGTGTTGCTCGATGGCAAACCGGCAGCGGGCGTGAAGCTGATTGGCGACTATCGTAATGCACCGAACACCCTGAGCACTGAAACGGACAAGGACGGACGCGCGCAGGTGCTGGTGCGTAATGAAGGGTTGAATGTGATTGCGGCGCAGGTGGAAGTGCCGGTGAAGGACAGCGCGGATGTGAACAGTCGCGGGCTGTTCAGTTCGCTGACGTTCCTTGGCGAACCGCATCACGAGTAGATCGCGGGTATTGGCGGTGTCCCCTTCGCGAGCAAGCTCGCTCCCACAGTTTAACCGCGTACCTAATGTGGGAGCGGGCTTGCTCGCGAATGCGGGTCAGAGGTTGCCGAGGCCGTCGATCAGCGCCTGGTTCTGCTCCGGTGTACCGATCGAGATCCGCAGGAACTGGGCAATCCGCTCCTGCTTGAAGTGACGCACGATCACACCCTGCTCGCGCAGTTTGGCTGCCAGCCCTGCTGCATCGTGTTGCGGGTGACGGGCGAAGATGAAGTTCGCCGCCGAAGGCAGCACTTCAAAGCCCTTGGCCTGCAATTGCGCGATCACCCATTCACGGCTCTCGATCACCAGACGGCAGGTCTTGTCGAAATACTCGCGATCCTCGAACGCTGCCGCCGCACCGACAATCGCCAGGCGATCCAGCGGATAGGAGTTGAAGCTGTTCTTGATCCGCTCCAGCGCTTCGATCAGATCCGGATGACCCACCGCCAGACCAACGCGCAGGCCGGCCAGCGAGCGCGACTTGGACAGGGTCTGGGTCACCAGCAGGTTCGGATAACGATCCACCAGGCTGATCGCAGTTTCGCCACCGAAGTCGATGTACGCCTCATCCACGACCACTACCGAATCCGGGCTGGCCTTGAGGATCTGCTCGACCGCCTCCAGCGCCAACAGGCAACCGGTCGGTGCGTTCGGATTGGGGAAAATGATCCCGCCGTTCGGTTTGGCGTAGTCCGCCGGGTTGATCTGGAACTGCGCGTCCAGCGGCACGGCATCGAACTGGATGCCGTACAGACCGCAATACACCGGATAGAAGCTGTAGCTGATGTCCGGGAACAGCAGCGGCTGCTCGTGTTGCAGCAGACCGTGAAAGATGTGCGCCAGCACTTCGTCCGAACCATTGCCGAGGAACACTTGATTGCTCTGCACGCCGTAGTAGTTAGCGACGGCGTTTTTCAGCAGATCGCTGTTCGGGTCCGGGTACAGGCGCAGGTTGTCGTTGAGTTCGGTCTGCATCGCCGCCAGGGCTTTTGGCGACGGGCCGTAGGGGTTTTCGTTGGTGTTGAGCTTGACCAGTTTGGTCAGCTTTGGCTGCTCGCCCGGCACATACGGCACCAGATCCTTGACGAACGGGCTCCAGAATTTACTCATGTTCACTCCCCCTGCCCTGGCAGAAAGTCTGCGTCTTTGATGCGGTATTCGGCGCTGCGTGCGTGCGCACTCAGGGATTCGCCACGGGCCAGCACCGAAGCGGTCTTGCCCAGCTCGGAAGCACCGGCCTCGGAGCAGAAGATGATCGACGAACGTTTCTGGAAGTCGTACACACCCAGCGGCGAGGAGAACCGCGCGGTGCCGGAGGTCGGCAACACGTGGTTCGGGCCAGCGCAGTAGTCGCCCAGCGCCTCGGAGGTGTGACGGCCCATGAAGATCGCACCGGCGTGACGGATCTGCGGCAGCCAGGCTTGCGGGTCGGCCACCGACAATTCGAGGTGTTCCGGGGCGATGCGGTTGGCGACTTCAATGGCTTGCGCCATGTCCTTCACGTGAATCAACGCACCACGGCCATTGATCGAGGTTTCGATAATGGTTGCGCGGTCCATGGTCGGCAGCAGTTTGTCGATGCTCGCAGCGACCTTGTCGAGGAATTCGGCGTCCGGGCTGACTAGAATCGCCTGGGCGTCTTCGTCGTGCTCGGCTTGGGAGAACAGATCCATGGCGATCCAGTCCGGATCGGTCTGACCGTCGCACACCACGAGGATTTCCGACGGGCCGGCGATCATGTCAATGCCGACCTGACCGAACACGTGACGCTTGGCGGTGGCGACATAGATGTTGCCCGGGCCGACGACCTTGTCCACCTGCGGCACGCTTTCAGTGCCGTAAGCCAGCGCGGCAACCGCTTGCGCACCGCCGATGGTGAACACCCGGTCAACGCCGGCAATGCAGGCCGCCGCCAGCACCAGTTCATTGATTTCACCGCGCGGGGTTGGCACGACCATGACCACTTCGGTCACGCCGGCGACCTTGGCCGGAATCGCGTTCATCAACACCGACGATGGATACGACGCCTTGCCGCCCGGCACATACAGACCGGCCCGATCCAGCGGTGTGACCTTCTGCCCGAGTACGGTGCCGTCGGCCTCGGTATAGCTCCAGGAATCCTGTTTCTGTTTTTCGTGGTAGCTGCGCACCCGCGCCGCGGCTTTTTCCAGCGCTTCGCGCTGTGCCACGGTGATGCGGGTCAGCGCCAGTTCCAGACGCTCGCGCGGCAGAATCAGGTCAGCCATCGACGCCACTTCGAGGCCGTCGAACTTCTGGGTGAATTCGACCAGCGCCGCGTCACCGCGCTCGCGCACCGCCTTGATGATGTCCAGCACGCGCTGATTGACCGAGTCGTCAGACACACTTTCCCAGCTCAGCAGATGATCCAGATGATGCGCGAAATCCGGGTCAGCAGCGTTGAGTCGGCGAATTGCAGTCGGTGCGGTCATAGCGAGAGCCTCATAGGAATGGCAAAAAATCAGGCGCCCTAACTTAGCAGTCGTTTCCGCTTGGGCACCTGAGATTCTGGCTATGAGGCGGATAGACGGGCGCGACTCAAGGTCACGCAGGTGAATCAGCCGCGGTGTCGCGATTCCACTGCGTTGCGCAGGGTATCGATCAACGCCTGGATTCGGGCGTGTTGCATCTTCATCGAAGCCTTGTTGACCACCAGGCGCGAGCTGATCGTGGCGATCAGTTCCTGAGGTTCCAGGCCATTGGCGCGCAGGGTGTTGCCGGTGTCGACCACGTCGATGATCTTGTCGGCCAGGCCGATCAGCGGCGCCAGTTCCATCGAGCCGTAGAGCTTGATGATGTCGACCTGACGGCCCTGCTCGGCGTAGTAACGCTTGGCGACGTTGACGAACTTGGTCGCCACGCGCAGGCGGCCCTTGGGCTCGGCCGCGCCGATCTTGCCGGCGGTCATCAGCTTGCACTGGGCAATCTGCAGATCCAGCGGCTCGTACAGGCCCTGGCCGGTGTATTCCATCAACACGTCTTTACCGGCGACGCCGAGGTCGGCCGCGCCATGCTCGACATAGGTCGGCACGTCGGTGGCACGCACGATCAACAGACGTACGTCATCCTGAGTGGTGGGGATGATCAGCTTGCGGCTCTTGTCCGGATTCTCGGTCGGCACGATGCCGGCTTCAGCGAGAAGCGGCAGAGTGTCGTCAAGGATGCGGCCCTTGGACAGTGCGATAGTCAACATGGGAAACGTCAGTCCTTATCAAGGTACTCATGCCCGGTCGCAATCGGCGCCGGACACACATCGAGCCGGATACCGGCTCGACTCGAAACAAATTCAGTGGACACGTCCCTGTGTCCGCATGCAGCAATCAGCCCGGAACGCGACGGATCTTGGCGCCCAGCATCTGCAGTTTTTCTTCGATGCACTCGTAACCACGGTCTATGTGGTAGATGCGGTCGATCAGGGTGTCGCCTTCGGCCACCAGTGCCGAGATCACCAGGCTGGCCGAAGCACGCAGGTCGGTGGCCATCACTGGCGCGCCCTTCAGGACTTCAGTACCGGTGACGATCGCGGTGTTGCCTTCGACCTGGATCCTGGCGCCCATGCGGTGCAGTTCGTACACGTGCATGAAACGGTTTTCGAAGATCGTCTCGATCACTGCACCGGTGCCTTCGGCAATGGCGTTGAGCGAGATGAACTGCGCCTGCATGTCGGTCGGGAACGCCGGGTACGGCGCGGTACGCACGTTGACCGCTTTCGGGCGCTTGCCGTGCATGTTCAGCTCGATCCAGTCTTCACCGCAGGTGATTTCCGCACCGGACTCACGGAGCTTTTCCAGGACCGCTTCAAGAATGGTCGGATCAGTGTCCTTGACCTTCACGCGGCCACCGGTGACCGCAGCGGCCACCAGGTAGGTGCCGGTTTCGATACGGTCAGGCATGACTTTGTAGAAGCACGAACCCAGACGCTCGACGCCATCGATGGTGATGGTGTCGGTACCGGCGCCGGATACCTTGGCGCCCATGGCGTTGAGGAAGTTCGCCAGGTCAACCACTTCAGGCTCGCGCGCAGCGTTCTGCAGCACGCTGCGACCCTTGGCCAGGGCGGCTGCCATCATGATGTTTTCGGTACCGGTCACGCTGACGGTATCGAAGAAGAAGTGCGCACCGCGCAGACCGCCTTCAGGCGCCTTGGCCTTGATGTAGCCGCCTTCGACGTCGATCACCGCGCCCATGGCTTCGAGGCCACGAATGTGCAGGTCGACCGGACGCGAACCGATCGCGCAACCGCCAGGCAGGGCGACTTCGGCTTCACCGAAACGGGCAACCATCGGGCCCAGTACCAGGATCGAGGCACGCATGGTTTTCACCAGTTCGTACGGCGCGATCAGGGTCTTGATGGTGCGCGGGTCGATTTCGACGCTGAGTTTCTCGTCGATCACCGGCTCGATGCCCATGCGACCGAACAGCTCGATCATGGTGGTGATGTCGTGCAGGTGCGGCAGGTTGCCAACGGTCACCGGGCCATCGCACAGCAGGGTGGCAGCCAGAATCGGCAGGGCGGAGTTCTTCGCCCCGGAGATACGGATTTCGCCATCAAGACGAACGCCACCGGTAATAATCAATTTATCCATAAGAATCTCGACGCCCTAGGGCTCAGGTGCGCTCGGCCCAGGCCGCGCTGCTGAAAAATTTCATAGTGACCGCGTGGATGCTGCCATCGGCGATCCAAGGGTTCAAATGGGCATAGATGCTTTGCTGACGCTTGACCGGGCTCAACGCCGCCAGTTCATCACTAATCACGTTCAGCTGGAAGTTGCAGCCTTCGCCTTCAACTTCCACCTGCGTTCCTGGCAGCTTTCCTTCAAGGAAGCTCTTCACTTCTACGGCCTGCATGCTCAACCTCAATCGGCGCCCTGTGCGCACGGGTCGGACATCATACAAAAAAGCCCCGCGCCTGCGAACCCCGCATTGGCAGGACTCTGACGGGGGGCTTGTTTATCGATGCGGGTTCAGGGGTGCGCCAGCAACTCGGTCAGTTCACTGACCTGAGCGATTTCGCGCATGTCTTCCGGCATCGCACGGATGCTGACGGCCTTGCCGGCCGCCTGGGCATCGCGCATGAAGCACAGCAGCAAGGACAAGCCGACGCTGCTGGACTTCTTCACTGCCGAGCAATCGATGACCAGCGATGCCGCCTTGCTGGACTTGATCAGCGCCTGGCCTTCCTTGCGCAGGTCGGGACCTGTTCGATAGTCCAGCACTCCGCTGAGCAATAGCTCGTCGACATCACTCATACGAACTGCCGCCTCATTCATTGTGCTGGCTTCTCGGCAGCTTTCTCGGTGGTTTCCTTGGCCTTGGCCACTTCGCCAGCCCAATTGTTGATGGTCTTGTCCAGATCGTTGCCATTGCGCTGCATCGCGTCGGCGAACTGATCACGGAACAGCTTGCCGATGTTGATGCCATTGATGATCACATTGCGCAGTTTCCACTCGCCATTGATCTTCTCCAGCGTGTACTGCACAGGGTAGATCGCGCCGTTGTTGCCCTTGACGGTCATGCCGACGCTGGTGCGATCGCCGGACTCATCCTTGGCCGGATCAACCGTGATGCCCTGGTTGTTGTATTCGAGCAAGGCATTGCCATAGAACTGGAACAGGCCGCGCTTGAAGTTTTCCTGGAAGGTCTGCATCTGCGCCGGCGTGGCCTTGCGCGAATACTTGACCGTCATGATGCTCTTGGAAATGCCTTCGGCGTCCACCACAGGTCCGACGATGGTGTTCAGCGCCGTGTAGAAATCCTGTGGATCCTTCTTGTACTTCTCTTTATTGGCCGACAGGTCAGCCAGCATCCGGTTCGTGGTGTCCTGAATCAGGTCGTGCGCCGACTGTCCGGGCGCAGCGCTAGCCAGCATCGGCAGTGCCGCAAGCAACACCAACAGGCCACGTCGCAAGGTAGAGATCATTCAAAAGCTCCTCATTTGGCGTCTTTGCTAACGGTATTGAGCAGGAATTTACCGATCAGGTCTTCCAGTACCAGAGACGACTGGGTGTCGTGGATGGTTCCACCATCCTTCAGACGGGTGTCTTCGCCGCCCACGCTGATACCGATGTACTTCTCGCCCAACAGGCCAGCGGTCAGGATAGACGCTGTGGAGTCGGTCGGCAGGTTGTCGACCTTTTTATCCACTTGCAGGGTTACCCGACCGGTGAAGCTGTCGCGATCCAGATCGATGGCCGTGACCTTGCCGATGGTTACGCCAGCCATGGTCACTTTGGCTCTGACCGTCAAACCGGCGATATTGTCGAAGTAGGCATACAGTTTATAGGTGTCGGTGGTCGAGGTCGGAGACAGGCCACTGACCCGCAAAGCCAGTAGCAACAAAGCCAGGATCCCTGCCAGCAGGAACAGGCCGACACCGATTTCCAGGGTGCGGTTTTGCATCAGAAATCTCCAAACATCAAAGCGGTCAGAATAAAGTCCAGGCCCAGTACCGCCAGCGAGGCGAATACCACGGTCTTGGTGGTGGCGCGACTGATGCCCTCGGAAGTGGGCTCACAGTCGTAGCCTTGGAAAACGGCGATCCAGGTCACGACGAAGGCGAAAACGACACTTTTGATGACGCCGTTGAGCACATCGCTGGTGAAGTTCACGCTGTTCTGCATGTTCGCCCAGTAGGAGCCTTCATACACGCCAAGCCAGTCGACAGCCACCCACGAACCGCCCCAGATTCCCACCACGCTGAAAATCATCGCCAGCACCGGCAGGGAAATGAAACCGGCCCACAGACGCGGGGCAATAATGTATTTGAGCGGATCGACACCGATCATTTCCAGGCTGGAAAGCTGTTCGGTGGATTTCATGTTGCCGATTTCTGCGGTCAGCGCCGAACCGGCACGCCCGGCAAACAACAGCGCCGTCACCACCGGCCCCAGTTCACGCAGCAACGTCAGGGCCACCATCTGCCCTACAGCCTGCTCCGAACCGTAGCTCGACAGAATACTGAAGCCCTGCAGCGCCAGCACCATGCCGATGAAAATCCCCGACACGACGATGATCACCAGCGACATCACGCCGACCGAATGCAGTTGCTTGACCAGCAGGCCGAAACCGCCGCTGATACCGCCACGACCGAGCAGGGCGTGAAACAGGAACAGGGTCGCGCGGCCAAACACCGCGACGGCGTCGATCGCCGCCTCGCCGAACCGGCGTACGCGTTCTATTAATGAAATTCTGCGCATCAGCGCTTCCCCAGAAGATCTGCGCGGTAATCCGTCGCTGGAAAATGGTACGGCACCGGGCCATCGGGGTTGCCGGTCATGAACTGGCGAATACGCGGTTCATCCGAATTCATCAATTCGTCCGGCGTGCCCTGCCCCAGCACCTGACCATCACCCACTACATAGATGTAGTCAGCGATGCTCGCGGTTTCGGCCAGATCGTGGGAGACCACGATGCTGGTGATCCCCAGCGCATCGTTGAGCAGACGGATCAGGCGTACCAGCACGCCCATGGCGATCGGATCCTGACCGACGAAAGGCTCGTCATACATGAGAATCTGCGGATCGAGCGCAATCGCCCGGGCCAAGGCGACCCGACGCTTCATGCCGCCGGACAGCTCGTCGGGCATCAGCTCGATGGCACCGCGCAAACCGACCGCCTGCAATTTGAGCAGGACGATGTCGCGGATCATTTCATCCGGCAATTGGGTATGAACGCGCAGGGGGAAAGCGACGTTCTCGAAGACATCGAGATCGGTGAACAGCGCGCCGCTTTGAAACAGCACGCCCATGTGCTTGCGCGCATCGAACAGATCACTGCGCGACAGCGTCGGCAGGTTCTGACCGTTGACCCAGACTTCGCCGCTGGAAGGACGCAACTGTGCACCCATCAAGCGCAACAAAGTGGTCTTGCCACACCCGGAAGGTCCCATGATGCCGGTAACCTTGCCACGCGGGATGCGAATATCGACGTTATTGAAAATGCTGCGCGCACCGCGCTTGAAGGAGACTCCCTTCAGCTCGACCGCGTAGGCGTTATCGGCACTCATCTAAACTCCTTGCGATGCAGCCTCTCACTCGGACGCCTGGCTTTCCGCAGAAAGCACATACCTCCCGGGCAGGCCGAACTGGCGGCGAACTATATCACTGCAAACGCCAAGCGCCCAAGGCCCCGCCCCTCCGCGTTCAACGATATGACAGGCCTGATGGCACTTTTTCGGGGTTTTGCTGACGCGGAATGACAAAGCACGACGAACTTGCGTGAGGCTTTTCAACATAACCGCTATAATCGCCGCCTTTTCATCGGGCTATACGATTTCTGACATGAGCCAATCCAGCGACCTGATTCAATCGGCACAACGCACCATCCGCCTCGAAGTGGAAGCCGTACAAGGCTTGTTGCCCCATATCGACGCCGATTTCGTACGCGCTTGCGAGATGATTCTGGCCAGCAAAGGCCGTGTGGTCGTGGTCGGCATGGGCAAATCCGGGCACATCGGCAACAAGATTGCCGCGACCCTGGCCAGCACCGGCACCCCGGCATTTTTCGTCCACCCGGCCGAAGCCAGCCATGGCGACATGGGCATGATCACCCGCGACGACGTGATCCTTGCCCTCTCCAACTCCGGCTCAACCAACGAAATCGTCACCCTGCTGCCATTGATCAAGCGCCTCGGCATCCAGTTGATCAGTCTGACTGGTAATCCGCAGTCGCCATTGGCCAAAGCTGCCGAAGTCAATCTCAACGTTCATGTCGAACACGAAGCCTGCCCGCTGAACCTGGCACCGACTTCCTCAACCACCGCCGCGCTGGTCATGGGCGATGCCCTGGCCGTGGCGCTGCTGGAAGCGCGTGGTTTCACCGCCGAAGATTTTGCCTTTTCACACCCGGGCGGCGCTCTGGGTCGACGCCTGCTGCTGAAAGTGGAAAACGTCATGCATGCCGGGCAAGAGCTGCCGCAAGTGCAGCGCGGCACCCTGCTCAAGGACGCGCTCATGGAAATGACCCGCAAGGGTCTGGGCATGACCGCGATCGTTGAAGCCGATGGCAAACTGGCCGGAATCTTCACCGACGGCGATTTGCGCCGCACGCTGGACCGCAGCATCGACATCCGCAGCGCCACCATCGACCAGGTCATGACCGCGCACGGCAAGACCGCACGGCCCGAGATGCTCGCCGCCGAAGCCCTGAAAATCATGGAAGACCACCGAATCAACGCACTGGTTGTCGTGGACGAAGAAGATCGCCCGATCGGCGCCTTCAACCTCTCCGATCTGCTGCGTGCAGGAGTGATGTAATGACCACCGATCTGCTGCAACGCGGCAAAGCGATCAAACTGGCGGTGTTCGACGTCGACGGCGTCCTCACCGACGGGCGCCTGTACTTCCTCGAAGACGGCAGCGAATTCAAGACCTTCAACACCCTCGACGGCCAGGGCATCAAGATGCTGATGAATGCCGGTGTCGAGACCGCCATCATCAGTGGCCGCAAGACCCCGGTGGTTGAACGCCGGGCAAAGAACCTCGGTATCCCGCACCTGTTTCAGGGTCGCGAAGACAAATTGGTGGTTCTGGACGGCCTGCTGGCGCAACTGGGCCTAAGCTATGAACAGGTCGCCTACCTGGGTGACGACCTGCCTGACTTGCCGGTGATCCGCCGCGTAGGCCTGGGCATGGCCGTTGCCAATGCTGCCGACTTCGTGCGCGAACACGCCCATGGCGTCACTCGGGCCCGCGGTGGCGAAGGTGCCGCCCGCGAATTCTGCGAATTGATCCTGCGCGCCCAGGGCCGCCTCGATGCGGCCAACGCCGCGTACCTGTGAGCCAAATCATGTTTAGCAAAAAATTTCGCAACTTCCTGCTGTTCGGCTGCATCGCTGCGATGTTTGCGGCGGTCGGCTACTGGAACATCAGTCCGGAACGTTTCCTCGACAAGCCTGTGGCCAAGGTCGAAGACACTGCCATCGACTGGTACGCCACCAATACGCATACCCTGCAATATCTGCCGGACGGCAAAGTGCAGTACGAAATGACGTCGGACAAGGCCGAACACCTGAAAGCGACGGATGTGACTCTGGTTACCAAACCCGACCTCAACATGTATCGCGGCACCGAGTTTCCGTGGCACGTGACCAGCGAGCGAGGCGAAGTGAATCCGGACGGAACGCAGGTAGAATTGATCGACTCGGTACGCATCAAGCGCACCGATGAAAAGAAACGCGACACCCTGATCACCAGCACACGCATGACGGTGTTCCCTCAGCAGCAATATGCGCAGACCGAGCAACCCGTTAGAATCGACGGCGCTGGCGGTGTATCGACTGGCGTGGGAATGAAGGCGTATTTGAAGGAAAGCAGGATACACCTGCAATCGAACGTAAGAGGACAGTATGAGGCTCGTTAAAACCCTCCCTATTTTGCTCAGTCTGGGCGCAGCACTGGGAAGCGTGAGCGCCTGGGCTCTGCCGAACGATCAGCAGCAACCTATCCGCATTCAGGCCGACGACGCCCAGCTGGACGACAAGAACGGCATCGCCACCTATAAAGGTGATGTGATCATCACCCAGGGCTCGATGATCGTTAAGGGCAATACGGTGACCATCACCCGTACTCCGACCGGCGATATCGACGTGGTGACCTCGGTAGGCAACCTTGCCTACTTCGAGCAACTGCAAACCCAAGGTGACGCCAAGCCTGTTCAGGGCTGGGGCGTGACGATTCAGTACCACGCCGCGCAAAACCGCGTCGTGCTGATCGACAAGGCCAAGGTTGTCGACAAGGACAACAACACCACTCAGGGCGAGAAAATCGTCTATGACACGGTGAAGAAACTGGCCAGTGCCGGTCGCGCTACCGGCAGCAAAGTCACCGAAACGCGTCCGCGTATCGACATGGTGATCCAGCCGAAGAAGAAAACCGACGAGAAAACCCAGTAATGGCAACTCTGAAAGCTCAACACCTGGCCAAGGCCTATAAAAGCCGCCAGGTTGTGCGCGACGTCAGCCTGTCGATCGACAGCGGCCAGATCGTTGGCCTGCTCGGCCCGAACGGTGCCGGCAAGACCACCTGTTTCTACATGATCGTCGGCCTTGTGCAGGCCGATCAGGGTCGCGTACTGATCGATGATCTGGACGTCAGCCATCAGCCGATGCACGGCCGTGCCAAGGCCGGTATCGGCTATCTGCCGCAAGAAGCGTCGATCTTCCGCAAATTGTCGGTGGCCGATAACATCATGGCCATCCTCGAAACCCGCACGGAACTCGACAAGACCGGTCGTCGCAAGGAACTGGAAAGCCTGCTGCAGGAATTCCACATCAGCCACATCCGCGACAACCTCGGCATGAGCCTGTCCGGCGGTGAACGCCGCCGGGTGGAAATTGCCCGCGCCCTGGCGACCGCACCGAAATTCATCCTGCTCGACGAACCGTTCGCCGGTGTCGACCCGATTTCGGTCGGCGACATCAAGCAGATCATCCATCACCTCAAGGCCAAGGGCATCGGTGTTCTTATCACCGACCACAACGTGCGTGAGACCCTGGATATCTGCGAAACCGCCTACATCGTCAACGACGGTCAACTGATCGCCGAAGGCGATGCGGCGACCATCCTCGCCAACGATCTGGTGAAGGAAGTGTACCTGGGCCACGAATTCCGCCTCTGAAGCGCGATCGCATTCGGCCAGCCGTTTGGGCGCTGTAACGTTGAAGCTGATTTTTATACGCTTTTATTGTTACAGCGCTCTGGGCAGACACGACGCCTCAAAGATGTTCACCGCGCCTCGACGCGATGCGTCAACAAAGTTTTATACGCTTTTATTGTTACAGCGCTCTAGGCAAACACGACAGTTTCAGGCATATAATTTGCTTAAGTTTGGCGCTCCGGCGCCCTGTAGTGGATGGCGCATGCGCGCCGGCGAATAAGGTGTTAAGCCCCTGCCATGAAACCATCGCTAGTCTTGAGAATGGGCCAGCAGCTGACGATGACACCGCAGCTGCAACAGGCCATCCGCCTGCTCCAATTGTCGACCCTGGACCTGCAACAGGAAATCCAGGAGGCCCTGGAATCCAATCCGATGCTCGAACGCCAGGAAGAAGGCGACGACTTCGACAATACCGATCCTTTGGCCGACAACGCCGAACAAAAACCCAACACCGACATTCAGGAACCGTCCTATCAGGAAGCCGCCCCGACGGTGGACAATCTGGAAGATGGCGAATGGAACGAGCGCATTCCTAACGAACTGCCCGTTGATACCGCCTGGGAAGACGTCTACCAGACCAGCGCCAGCAGCCTGCCCAGCAGCGATGACGACGAGTGGGACTTCACCACCCGCACGTCCGCCGGCGAAAGCCTGCAAAGCCATCTGCTGTGGCAATTGAACCTGGCGCCGATGTCCGACACCGACCGCCTGATCGCCGTGACCCTGATCGATTGCATCAACAATCAGGGCTACCTGGACGAAACCCTCGAAGAAATTCTCGACGCCTTTGATCCGGAGCTCGACATCGAGCTGGACGAGATCGAAGCCGTTCTGCACCGCATTCAGCAGTTCGAACCGGCCGGTATCGGCGCGCGCAACCTCGGCGAATGCCTGCTGCTGCAACTGCGTCAGCTCCCGGCCAAGACCCCGTGGCTCAACGAAGCCAAACGTCTGGTCAGCGATTACATCGATCTGCTCGGCAGTCGCGACTACAGCCAGTTGATGCGGCGTATGAAGCTCAAGGAAGACGAGTTGCGTCAGGTCATCGAACTGGTGCAAAGCCTCAATCCGCGTCCGGGCTCGCAGATCGAATCGACCGAAGCCGAGTACGTGGTGCCCGACGTCATTGTGCGCAAGGATAACGAACGCTGGCTGGTCGAGCTGAATCAGGAGTCAGTGCCCCGTCTGCGGGTCAATGCGCAGTACGCCGGTTTCGTCCGTCGCGCCGACACCAGCGCCGACAACACCTTCATGCGCAACCAGTTGCAAGAGGCACGCTGGTTCATCAAGAGCCTGCAAAGCCGCAACGAAACCCTGATGAAGGTGGCCACCCAGATCGTCGAGCATCAGCGCGGCTTCCTGGAGTATGGCGATGAAGCCATGAAGCCGTTGGTCCTGCATGACATCGCCGAGGCGGTCGGCATGCACGAATCGACGATTTCCCGGGTCACCACGCAGAAATTCATGCATACCCCGCGCGGTATTTATGAACTGAAATACTTTTTCTCCAGCCACGTCAGCACCTCCGAAGGCGGTGAATGCTCGTCGACGGCGATCCGCGCGATCATCAAAAAACTGGTTGCGGCGGAAAATCAGAAAAAGCCGTTGAGTGACAGCAAGATCGCTGGTTTACTGGAGGCACAAGGCATTCAGGTGGCTCGCCGCACCGTCGCCAAGTACCGCGAATCCCTCGGGATCGCGCCTTCGAGCGAACGCAAGCGGTTGATGTAAGCCACGTTACAGCGTTCCAGTGGCAGGCTCTTCGGCCTGCCGCTTTATGCACTGGCAACGAAGGAGAAGCTGTATGCAAGTCAACATCAGTGGACACCAACTGGAAGTGACCGAACCTCTGCGCACCTACATCAACGAGAAACTCGAACGATTGGAGCGCCATTTCGACAAGATCACCAACGTGCAAGTCACGATGTGCGTCGAAAAGCTCAAGCAGAAAATCGAAGCCACCTTGCATATACCCGGCAGCGAAGTGGTCGCCAACGCAGAAGATACCGACATGTACGCTGCGATCGACTCACTGACCGACAAGCTGGATCGCCAACTCAAAAAGCATAAGGAAAAGACCCAGAGCCTCCTTCAGGGCGCGACAGGTCGTTAACACTCCCAACCCATGATCCGACTTGAAAGTATCCTGACCCCCGGCCGTTCCCTGGTGAACGTGCCGGGCGGCAGTAAAAAGAAAGCCCTCGAACAGATTGCCAACCTCATCCATAAAGAAGTGCCGGATCTGGCCATGCAGGATGTTTTCGAGAGCCTGGTAGCCCGTGAGAAACTCGGATCCACCGGTTTCGGCAACGGCATCGCCATTCCCCACTGTCGCCTCAAAGGCTGCGAAGCGCCTATCAGCGCGTTGATGCACCTTGATGCCCCCATCGATTTCGATGCCATTGACGGCGCACCGGTCGACCTGCTGTTTGTACTGCTGGTCCCGGAAGCGGCCACCGATGCCCACCTGGAATTACTGCGCCAGATCGCCAGCATGCTCGATCGCAAGGAAGTGCGCGAAAAACTGCGCAGCGCACCGAGCAACGAAGCCTTGTATCAGGTCGTCCTGAGCGAGCAGAACGGTCATTAATCATGCGCTTGATCATCGTCAGCGGCCGCTCCGGCTCGGGTAAAAGTACCGCCCTGAATGTCCTTGAGGACAACGGCTACTACTGCATCGACAACCTGCCGGCCGGTCTGCTGCCGGAACTCGCCGAACGCGCCCTGATTCACACCGAACTGGCCCAGCCGCTGGTGGCCGTGTCGATCGATGCACGCAATCTGCCGAGCCACCTGTCGCGTTTCCCCGAACTGCTTGAAGAAGTCCGTGCCCGGCACATCCAGTGCGATGTGCTGTATCTGGATGCCGACGAAGAAACCCTGCTCAAGCGCTTCTCGGAAACCCGCCGGCGCCATCCATTGAGCACTGCCAACCGCTCGCTGGCCGAAGCGATCGAAGATGAAACCGCCCTGCTCGGCCCGATCGCCGACCTGGCCGACCTCAAGGTCAACACCACCAATCTGAATCTGTACCAGTTGCGTGACACCATCAAACTGCGCCTGCTGAACCAGCCGGAGCCGGGTACGGCGTTTCTGGTCGAGTCGTTCGGCTTCAAGCGCGGCATGCCGGTGGACGCGGATCTGGTGTTTGATGTGCGCTGCCTGCCCAATCCTTACTGGAAACCGGAACTGCGTGCACAATCGGGTCTCGACGCACCGGTCGCCGAGTACCTGGCTGCACAACCGGAGGTTGAGGAGATGTTCCAGGACATCTACGGCTACCTGTACAAATGGCTGCCACGCTTTGCCGCGAGCAATCGCGCCTATGTCACCATTGCCATTGGCTGCACCGGCGGGCATCACCGCTCCGTTTACCTGACCGAACGTCTGGGTCAGGCCCTGCAGAAAACCCTGAAGAACGTCCAGGTTCGCCACCGCGACCTCACTTAAAGGATTCACACCGCGATGCCTGCTCTGGAAATCGAAATCATCAATAAACTGGGCCTGCACGCCCGAGCGTCGGCCAAGTTCGTCGGGGTGGCGGGCCAGTTCCCGGATTGCACGATCAGAGTGGGTCGCACGCCAGAAACCACAGTGGATGGCAAAAGCATCATGGCGATGATGATGCTCGCCGCCGGCAAGGGTACGAAGATCTATCTGAGCACCGAAGGCCATCAGGAACAAGAAGCGCTGGATGCGCTGGTGGCGTTGATCAACAACTACTTCGATGAGGGTGGTTGATCGTTTAAAGATCAAAAGATCAAAAGATCAAAAGATCGCAGCCTGCGGCAGTTCCTACAGTGAACGCATTCCAATGTAGGAGCTGCCGCAGGCTGCGATCTTTTGATATTCAACCCAACGCCGTATCCATCACCATCATCAGACAAAACCCGATCAGCAAGCCAAGACTGGCCAGCTTGTCATGACCATTGCGGCGCGATTCCGGAATGACTTCGTGCGTCACCACCAGCAACATCGCCCCCGCCGCCAGCGCCAGCCCCAACGGCAATAACAGCTCCGCCAGACTGACCAGCCAGGCACAGAGCAGTGCAAACACCGGTTCGACCAGTCCTGACGCCGCACCGATCAAGAATGCCTTGACCCGCGACATTCCCGCCCCCGCCAGTACCAGCGCAATCACCAATCCCTCTGGCACATCCTGCAAGGCGATGCCCATCGCCAGACTGTCGGCATCCGGCATGCCGCCGCCAGCGGACACCCCCACCGCCATGCCTTCCGGGATGTTGTGAGCAATGATGGCGAAGACGAACAGCCAGATGCGCGGCGGAATCACCGGGTGCTCGGGGGTACCGACGAGCATTTCCGGTGAGGCGCCGGACAGTTTCAGATCCACCAGATACAAACCGAATGCACCAAGCATGATGCCGAAGCAGATCAGCCCGCTGGCGGCCAACGGTGTCAGGCCCAGACTTTCGGCAGCAGCGATGCCCGGCACGATCAGCGAAAACGCGGTTGCCGCCAGCATCACGCCGGCGCCGAAACCCAGTAGCGTATCGCTGAGCCTCTGCGGCATACGCCGGATCACCAGCACCGGCACCGCGCCGAGCGCCGTGCCGAGGGCGCAGATCGCGCCGCCCTGCAATGCGCGTGACAATCGCGGCTGCAGATCCAGCCATTCCAGCCCGTGCACGGCCAGCAGGGTCATGCCCGCCAGCAGCAACAGCGACCCGACCGCGTAACGAAACATACGCCCACCGCCAATCGCCAGTGTTTCAGTGCCCATAGTCAGCCCTGGATTGTTTTTATAGAAGACTTAAACCAGTGCAGCCTGGTAGCGCGCAGCAACTTCCGGCCAGTTGATCACGTTGTAGAACGCGTTGATGTATTCCGGGCGACGGTTCTGATAAAGCAGGTAATAGGCGTGTTCCCAAACATCCAGACCGAGAATCGGCGTGTTGCCGTTCATCAACGGGCTGTCCTGATTGCCGCTACTTTCCACGACCAGTTTTTTCTCCGGGGTCACGCTGAGCCAGGCCCAGCCGCTGCCGAAACGGGTCAACGCGGCTTTGGTGAAGGCTTCCTTGAAGCTGTCGAGGCCGCCCAGTTGCGCCTCGATGGCCTTGGCCAGCGCGCCGTCCGGCTTGCCACCGCCGTTGGGTACCATGACTTCCCAGAACAACGAATGGTTGGCATGCCCGCCGCCCTGGTTGATCACCGCCGCGCGAAGTTTTTCCGGCAACTGCTGAACGCTGGCGACCAGTTTTTCCACCGGCCATTCGGCGTACTCGGTGCCTTCGACGGCGGCATTGAGGTTGTTGATGTAGGTCTGGTGGTGCTTGGTGTAGTGGATCTCCATGGTTTGCGCATCGATGTGCGGTTCCAGGGCATCGTAGGCGTACGGCAAGGCAGGCAAGGTAAAAGCCATTTCAGTGGACTCCATGGTGATGTGAGGCTGACGCGCGGCGTGCATTGCCGGTGTCCGGGTGCAGCAGGCGCTGGGTGCGCGGGTATTCGCCATGCTCGCTGATGAAGTTCAGCAGTTCGACGTAGGTCTTGCTGCTCTGGCGCAACGCCGCTTCACGCAGTGCTGGACGCAGGCGCTCGTCCTGCATGGTCTGCAACAGCCGTTGATGAATCGCGCAGAGGTACTCCGCACTTTCCTCCGGCTGATTCAGGCGCAAATGCAGATCCGCGAGGTTGTGGTGGGAGATGACGCACGCCGCCACCGCTTCGTCGGCGTCCGCCCAGCGTTCGAACAGTACTTGCGCCAGGGCCAGGGCTTGCAGATAAGCCTCGCGGGCATCAATCAGCTCGCCCAGCATGAAGCAGCGATTGGCCCGTTCGATCGTGCGTTTCCAGTGCTCCATGGTGAGCCTCCAAAGCGGTTGCGGGGTTTACACGCCGCCGGCGGTGAGTTTCTCGGGGTTGAGCAACTCTTCCAGTTGGCTGCGCGACAGGTCGGTGTGTTCCAGGGCGACGTCGATCACCGGACGCCCTTGCTTGTAGGCCTGCTTGGCGATTTCCGCGGCTTTCTGATAACCGATGATCGGATTGAGCGCGGTCACCAGAATCGGGTTGCGCGACAACGCTTCCTTGAGCCGCGACTCGTTGACCTTGAAGCTGGCGATGGCCTTGTCGCCGAGCAGACGACTGGCATTGGCCAGCAGTTCGATGCTGCTCAGCAGGTTCTGGGCGATGATCGGCAGCATCACGTTCAGTTCGAAATTGCCCGACTGGCCGGCGATGGTGACCACCGAATCGTTACCGATCACTTGTGCGGCGACCATGGCGGTGGCTTCCGGGATCACCGGATTCACCTTGCCCGGCATGATCGACGAACCCGGTTGCAGGGCTTCCAGTTCGATCTCGCCAAGGCCGGCGAGCGGACCGGAGTTCATCCAGCGCAGGTCGTTGGCGATTTTCATCAGCGACACGGCGGTGGCCTTGAGCTGACCGGAGACGGCGACGGCGGTGTCCTGCGAGCCGATCAGGGCGAACAGATCCTTGCCCGGAGTGAATTGCACATTCGTCAGTTGGCTGAGCTGGCGGCTGAAACGCGCGGCGAATTCCGGATGCGCGTTGATCCCGGTGCCGACCGCCGTACCGCCCTGCGCCAGCGATTGCAGGCTCGGCAGTAAATCCTGCAGATGACCGATGTTGGCCTTGAGCTGCTGCGCCCAGCCATTGAGCACCTGACTCATGCGCACCGGCATCGCGTCCATCAAGTGCGTACGGCCGGTTTTGACGTGGTGGTGCACCTGATCGGCTTTGTTTTCGATGACCTGCACCAGATGCAACAGCGCCGGCAACAGCTGCTCATGCAGGGTCAACGCCGCGCTGACGTGGATGGTGGTCGGAATGATGTCGTTGCTGCTCTGGCCGCAGTTGACGTGATCGTTCGGGTTGACCGGCTCGCCGAGCAGGCGGCTGGCGAGGGTCGCGATCACTTCGTTGGCGTTCATGTTGGAGCTGGTGCCGGAGCCGGTCTGGAAGATATCCACCGGGAAATGCTGCATGAAATCGCCTTCGAGCAGGCCTTGCGCGGCATCGCTGATAGCTTTGCCCTGGCCGGCGCTGAGCTGGTTGAGCTCGACGTTGGCCCGCGCGGCGGCGGCTTTGGCGAGGATCAGCGCACGGATGAATTGCGTTGGCATCGGCTTGCCGCTGATCGGGAAGTTATCCACTGCGCGTTGGGTCTGCGCGCCGTAGAGAGCGTCCACCGGCACCTGCAATTCGCCCATGCTGTCGCGCTCAATACGTGTCTTGGTCATCGGTAAATCCTTGGACTAATTCAATGAGAGGAATCGAGGGAAGCAACTCGCAGGTCGCCAGTTGCCAGGTGTAGCGCTGCCAGCGCTGGAGCCGGCAGTTGCACAGCGACAGGCGCTCCATTTCACGCAACGGCCGCCAGGCTTGATCGAGACACAGGTTGCGCCAGTGCCACGGCAAGGCGATGTCGGTGGCCGTGTCGAGCAGCAAACGGAAGGAGGTTTCAGCGATGGTCCATGGGGAAGTCGCGGTGCAACAGGCCAGATAACGGCCTTCGGCCAGGTAATGTTCGATCAGGCGCGGCTCGTCAGGATCCATCGCGCAACGGATCTGGCGACTCATCCAGCGCCAGCTTTCGAGGTACGGCTGCTCGTGCAAGGCAGAACTCATGATCCGGGACTCGTTCGGAGATGAGATTTATTATTAGATGATAATGAGAACCAAAACAAGAGCGCCTGGTTACACAGACTCCATTGCGGGAGCGAGCCTGCTCGCGAAGGCGTCGTGTGAGTCGCCGCTGCAGTAGGCTGCTATCGCTTTCGCGAGCAGGCTCGCTCCCACAAGGTTTTGTGTGGAGCCAAGAAAAAAGGCGCGCCCCCCCACGAGGGGGCGGGGCCTTCTTGTCTGCCCGCTGGGGGATAGCTGGCCCCGCCCGTCCGCCTCCCCGTCCGCACCCGGCCCGTACGAATATTGCTGCGCAGCTCCAGATCATTACCGACTGCGACGATCTGCTTGAACATGTCGCGCATGTTGCCGGCGATGGTCACTTCCTGCACCGCGAACTGGATTTCGCCGTTCTCGACCCAGAACCCCGCCGCCCCACGCGAATAGTCGCCGGTGACCATGTTCAAGCCATGGCCCATCAACTCGGTAACCAACAAGCCACGGCCCATGCGCTTCAACAGCGCCGCCTGATCTTCATCACCGTGAGTGACGAACAGGTTGTGTACGCCTCCCGCATTGGCAGTGCTCGGCATGCCGAGTTTGCGCCCGGAGTATGTGCCGAGGATGTACGACACCAGCTCGCCCTTCTCGACGAACGGTTTGGCATAGGTGGCCAGACCATCACCGTCATAGGACGCACTGCCCATGGCGCGCATCAGGTGCGGACGCTCGTCGATGGTCAGCCATTCCGGAAACAGCTTCTGCCCCAGCGTGCCTTCGAGGAACGACGATTTGCGATACAGACTGCCGCCAGACACCGCAGACAGGAAGCTGCCGAACAAGCCGCCCGCCAGTTCAGCGGAAAACAGCACCGGCACTTCGCAGGTCGGTACCGGACGCGCGCCCAGACGGCTCGCGGCACGTTGCGCGGCACGCTGGCCGATGCTCACCGGATCCGCCAGCAAGCTGCCCTGACGATTGACGTCATACCAGTAATCGCGCTGCATCTGGCCGTCGGCTTCGGCGATCATCACGCAGCTCAGGCTGTGCCGGGTCGACGCGTAACCACCGATGAAACCGTGGCTGTTGCCATATACACGGCAGCCCTGATGGGTGCTGAGGGTGGTGCCGTCAGCGTTCTTGATTCGCGCATCGGCGTCGAACGCGGCGGCTTCACAGAGCAACGCCTTCTCGATGGCCTGCTCCGGGGTGATGTCCCATTCGTGGAACAGGTCGAAATCCTGCACATCCCTGGCCATCAGCGCGGCATCGGCGAGGCCCGAGGCTTCGTCTTCAGAGGTATGTTTGGCGATCGCCAGTGCAGCGGCAACGGTTTCACGAATCGCGTCCGGCCCGGTGGCGGACGTGCTGGCCGAGCCTTTGCGCTGGCCGACGTACAGGGTGATGCCAAAGCCCTGGTCGCGATTGAATTCGACCGTCTCGACCTCACGCTGACGCACCGACGTCGATAAACCCTGCTCCAGCGACACCGCGACTTCGCAGGCACTGGCTCCCTGACGCTTGGCTTCGGCGATGATCTGCTCGACCTGTTCCTGCAGTGCCGGCAATGCTTGCGGGCCGACGCTTTGAACTGCACTCATGCTCATCTCCACTCAAATTCTGCTTTCGGCTGGGGTCATCGAGCGACCGGGCCGGACAAGCGGCCCCCGACTGGTTATCATGGCGGCGTTTCTTTGCGGACTGCCACCATGGTTGATTCTTACGACGACTCCCTCGATACGGGAGAAAAAAGCAAATCTCAGGTCAAACGCGAGCTGCATGCTCTGGTTGACCTTGGCGAGCGCCTTACAACACTCAAGCCCGACTTGCAGGCAAAACTGCCATTGACCGACGCCTTGCGCCGGGCCCTGGCTGATGCGCCGAAGCACACCGCGAACATCGCGCGTAAACGGCACCTGCAGTTCATCGGCAAACTGATGCGCGATCAGGACACTGACGCGATTCTGGTCCTGCTCGATCAACTCGATGCCTCCACCCGTCAGTACAACGAGCGTTTCCACAACCTCGAACGCTGGCGTGACCGCCTGATCGCCGGTGACGATGCCGTGCTGGAGAAATTCGTCGTCGAATACCCCGACGCCGATCGCCAGCAACTGCGTTCCCTGATCCGTCAGGCTCAGCACGAGGTTGCACACAACAAACCTCCTGCTTCCAGCCGCAAGATCTTCAAGTACATCCGTGAGCTGGACGATACCCAACGCGGCCTGCGTTGATACTCGCCATCGGGTGGCCGCCCTGCGCGCCACCCGCAGCTCCACCTCTTTTTATGCGCCCGTGCCACCCACGGTAATCGCATCGATCTTCAGCGTCGGCTGACCGACACCCACCGGCACCGACTGCCCGTCCTTGCCGCACGTGCCCACACCGCTGTCCAGCGCCAGATCGTTACCGACCATCGACACCCGGCTCATCGCCTCGGGGCCGTTGCCGATCAACGTCGCGCCCTTGACCGGCGCGGTGATCTTGCCGTCCTCGATCAGGTACGCCTCACTGGTGGAGAACACGAACTTGCCGCTGGTGATGTCGACCTGACCGCCGCCAAGGTTGGCGCAGTAGATGCCCTTCTTCACCGACGCGATGATTTCCGCCGGATCGCTCTCGCCACCCAACATGTAAGTGTTGGTCATGCGCGGCATCGGCAGATGCGCGTAGGACTCGCGACGACCGTTGCCGGTACGGGCTACGCCCATCAGGCGTGCGTTGAGCTTGTCCTGCATGTAACCCTTGAGCACGCCGTTTTCGATCAGCGTGGTGCACTCGGTCGGTGTGCCTTCGTCGTCGACGCTCAGCGAACCGCGACGACCGCTCAACGTGCCGTCATCGACAATGGTGCAGAGCTTGGAGGCAACCATTTCGCCCATCCGCCCGCTGTAGGCCGAACTGCCCTTGCGGTTGAAGTCGCCTTCCAGACCGTGACCGACCGCTTCGTGCAGCAGCACACCGGACCAGCCCGAACCGAGGACGACAGGCAAGGTGCCGGCCGGTGCCGGAATCGCTTCCAGATTCACCAGCGCCTGACGCAGCGCTTCACGGGCATAGCCCATGGCACGGTCTTCGGCGAGGAAATAACGGTAGTCGGTACGCCCGCCGCCGCCATGTCCGCCGCGCTCGCGACGGCCATTCTGCTCGACGATCACGCTGACGTTGAAACGCACCAGCGGACGCACATCAGCGGCCAGGCCACCGTCGGTGGACGCCACCAGAATCCGTTCCCAGACCCCGGCCATGCTCACGCTGACCTGCTGAATCCGTGGGTCGAGGGCGCGGGTAGCGACGTCGATGCGCTTGAGCAGCTCGACTTTCTCGGCGCGGCTCAACACTTCCAGCGGATTGTCCGGCGCATACAACTGCGCGACATCCTGAGTGCTGAACGCCTGCACCGTGCCGTTCTGCCCGGCGCGGGAGATCGAGCGGGCGGCACGGGCCGCAGCGCCCAGGGCTTCGAGGGTGATCGCGTTGCTGTAGGCAAAACCGGTTTTCTCGCCGGACTGCGCACGCACGCCAACACCTTGGTCGAGGTTGAAGCTGCCTTCCTTGACGATACCGTCTTCCAGCGACCACGATTCAGAGATCTGGCCCTGGAAATACAGATCGGCAGCATCGATGCCCGGGCCGGCCAGATCGCCGAGCACACCTTGCAGGCTCTCGATGGTCACGCCGCCGGGCGCCAACAGGTGATCACTGACTGAGGACAACAACTCGCTCATAGGTTTACGCCTTAAATTCATGTTCTGAAGCAGGCCGCTGGGCGCCCTGCGAGAAAAACCGCCGATGACTCGTCACCGGCATTCGCGCCCTGATAGACGCTTGTTCATCACTGTCGCGTGCGGCCAACAATACCGCCTCGCCTTGATCCTGATGCGCCAGCACACGGCCCCACGGGTCGACAATCGCCGCATGACCGAAGGTTTCACGCGGTCCCGGGTGAGTCCCGCCCTGCGCTGCCGCCAATACATAACACTGCGTCTCGATGGCCCGAGCGCGAATCAGCACATCCCAGTGCGCCGCACCGGTCACTGCGGTGAAGGCCGACGGGGCGGTAATCAACTCGGCACCGGCGGCGCGCAATTCGCTGTACAGCTCCGGAAAGCGCAGGTCGTAACACACGGTCAGGCCGACTCGGCCAACCGGCGTGTCTGCGACCACCACGCCACTGCCATAAGCATAGTCATCGGATTCGCGATACCGCCCGCGATTGTCCGCCACATCAACATCGAACAGGTGCAACTTGTCATACCGTGCCACGGTTTCACCCTGATCGTTGACCAGCAGCGAACAGGCATGCGACTTGGCGTCCGGTTGCCCAAGCGGCGGCAACGGCAAGGTGCCGGCCACTATCCATAACTTGAGGTCGCGGGCGGTCTGTTTCAACCATGGCAGGATCGGACCTTCGCCAAGCGCTTCGGCACGGCCGATGTCGGCGATGTCGCGACGGCCCATGGCGGCGAAGTTTTCCGGCAGCACCGCCAGCTTCGCGCCGCCGGCCGCGGCCTGTTCGAGCAGGCGTCGAGCCTGCGCCAGATTGGCCAGCACATCACTCTGGCTGACCATTTGAATCACCGCTAAAGACATGGCGCACTCCGTAACAGGTATGCGGCCATGCTACTCCATAGGCCTGGGATGTGGCTGTTCAAAAAGGCTTGTCGAAGGTGATTTTCGGCTCTTTCCACGGGCCTTTGACGGTGTACTTGACGCTGGCGAAGCGCGCCACGCGGTCGCCGATCAGCTTGTCGATCAGGAACAGCGCCCCGCCGACCGCCGGCGCGCCGACGATCAACGCGGCAATCGGCAGGTTGTTGGTCACCGGCAAGGTCACCAGCAATTTCGCATCGACCTTATCACCGACCAGATCCAGCGTACCGTCCAGCTCAAGATTGCTCGAAGGACCGGTCAGACGAATCGGCTCGCGGGTGACATACACGCCGTTATTTGCCACCAACAGGCCCTTGACCCGATCGTAGCTCAAGCCTTTGCCAAACAAGTCGGAGAAGTCCAGGCGCAGACGACGGCCGATGGAGTTGAAGTTGAGCAGACCGAACACCCGCAACGCCTGCGCGCCGCCCTCCACTTCAACGAACTGACCTTTATTGAGCGAGGCATCCAGCGTGCCGGAGAAGCGCTTGGTTGCCAGCCATGCCGGCGAGCCCGGCCAGCGGCCATCGACATCCATGTGGAACTCTTCACTGGTCACGCTCGGCGCAAAGCCCCAGCCCTTGAGCACATCGGCAAGGTTCTTGCCGCTGATCCGGCCGTTGAACCAGCTGTTGGTCGAACCCGGCGCCCCTTCCCAGCCGCCATTGCCCTGCAACAGGATGCCCTTGAGGCCCATATCGAGATTGTTCAGGGCAATGCCTTTGGCCGTCGGGCGAACTTTCAGCGACCAGCCACCGACCAGATCCTGGCCCAGAAACAACTGATTGATGGTGATATCCAGCGCGGGAATCTTCGTCGGGTCGACCGAAACCAGCGGATCAGGCGAATTCTCGTCAGCCTGCACCGTCGGATCCGGCGCCGGCAGACGTACGTGTTGCAGATTGACCGCGATCGGCGCGCCCTTGGCATCGGGCAGGCTGGCCGAACCCTTGGCCTGCTGGCTGTCGAGCGCCAGATTCCACGCCCATGGCTTGCGATTGACCTGTACAGCAGCCTGATCCAGCGTGGTGCCGAAGGCGGTGAGCTTGCCCACCTTGAAGTCGGCACTGTTGAGCAATTGTTTGGCACTGCCGCCCGGATCGTTGCCGGCGTATTTGCTGACCAGATCCTGCCACGGCGCGACGTCCAGCTCCGACAGCACACCACGAATGCGCAAACCCTTGGCCTCCGGCAGAACTGCATCGCCCGTACCGAGAAACAGCTCACCGCGACCATCGGCGATATTGCTCGGCGGCGCGGCGAAGGTGAAGCTCGCCAGTTGATCGTAGTTGACCCAGTAACGCCGCTCCGCACCTTGCAACGTCATGCGGAACACCGTGTCACGACCCTGCTCGGCCGACATGCCGAACGGTGCCGGCAGATCCACTGCCACACCTTTCATGCTGGAGCTGACAGTGAGCTGACTGTCAGTGCCGTCAAGGTTGACCTGCAACTGATACGGAAGGGTCCCGGACACCGGCAACGGCTGAGTCACGCCCAGCCAGTCAGTGAGCTTCTTGACCTCGACCTGCCCGGAAGCCGCGACCCGAGTCTTGAGCTTGTTCGGGCTGCCATCAGCGAAAATCTGCGCGGTCACCGGCTTGTCGAAGGCCCTGGCGGCGATGTTCTGCCCGTTCAGCCCCTTGGCGCTGTCAAAACGGAAATCGCCCTTGAGCTGGCTCAGTTCCAGCTTCGGCTCGGCCAGTTTCAGGCGCGCATTGGCGGTTTTGAAATCGACGAGGATCTTCGGCAGATCGCCCTTTTCCAGCGGAATGTCGAGTTTGACCTTACCCTGCAGATCACCCTCGCCTTCCCAGCCGGCAAAGGTTTCGCCGGTACCGATCGGCGCGGTCTGCAGAATCTTCAAGCCATCGCCCAGCCCGCCGACAAATCCGCCGTCGAGCAACAGATGGGTGGGCTGCCCGGCCGGCACATGGGGAATGTTGACGAAAACGTCGCTGACCTGGGTGTCGAGCAACTGGCCCTTGTCGGCCACGATGCGCACGCCGCTGTCCTCGATGAACACATCGCCGCTGACCTTGCTCACGTGCGGCCAGCCCGGCTGGAACGCCAGCTCGGCGTCATGCACCTTGAAGAACAGGCTGATGCTGCGATCCACGTCCTTGGCGTTTTTGCTCAGCGAACCCTGGTACTGGAAGAAGCCCTGATCCACGGCGCCCTTGAGGATCGCTGTACGCAGCCACTCGTCGAGGGCCGGGCTCAAGACTTCGGGCAGGTATTTGGCGGTGTAGCGACCATCGCCATCGACCAGCCCGACGCGCAGGTCCATGTAGTCTTCCTGGCTATGGTCGAAGTGCAGGCGGATCAGGAAGTCGCCGGCAATTTTGCCCTCTTCGCCCAGCACTTTCAGGTACGGCGCGATCAGGGTAAAACCTTCTTTATCGAGCTTCCAGGTCAGTCGGGCATTGGCCTGGATGTATTGCCATGGCTTGGCGAAGATCGGGTCGAGGTGCAGGACGAAATCCTTGCTGTCCAGGCGTAACTCGCCACCGTCGAGGTTGCCGCTGAGGCTGCCACTGACGTTTCGCGCCGCCGGGGCACCGTGATAGGCATCGAAACCGACATTATCGAGGTTGGCCGCAAAGCCGAATTTCGAGCCGTCGGTGGCATTGGGACGAAAATCCAGCAGCACGTTGCGCAGTCCACCCGTCACCTTCAGGTGGTCGACGACCGTAGCGACGTTTTCGGGCAACGGCCCCAGCGCATTGAGCAACGGCGTGATCGGTGTCAGGTCGAGGCGGTCGGCCTGCAAGTGCCACAACTCATCGGTTTTATCGGTGGCCACCGTCTGCTTGAGCTGCACATGGGATTCCCAGCGGGTCTCGCCGAAGTTCATCGCCAGCGAATCGAGAGTGACAATCGCGCCCTCGTCATCGCGCTGGTAATAGCCGTTGAGCGCCAGATTGCTGATCTTGATCGGCTTGCGCTCGGCATAAGCGCCGGTCACCTGTGGTGCGTTCAAACGGATGGCGGCGCTTTGCAGAGCGCCGTCGTTCCAGTTCACCCACAGCTCGCCGCCCGCTTTGATCTCGGAAAAATTCCACTGTTGAGTCACACGCTCAGGCAGCCACTTCGACCAGTCGCTTTGCGGCAGGCTGACATAACCTTCCACCGAACTGTTCGGCAATTGAGAGGGGCGAATCCGTGTACGCAGGCTCATCGCCACTGGTTGCCCATCGGGCAAGGTCAGACGAGCATCGAGACGCTGACGGCTGCTGCCGGTTTTCAGATTTAGACCGACATAAGTAAAGGTCATCGGCGCCTGATCCAGCGGCTGCACGGTCACCTGACTGTCGAGCACCGACAGTTGCTGAACCATCTGCGAGCGCTTGAACAATTGTTCGGGATCCAGCGGCTGGTCGTTCTGCACCGGCAGGCCTTCCAGCGCCCAGGTGCCGTCCTGTGCTTCTTTGACACTGATCTTCAGGCCGTTCAATTCCAGATGGGCGATACGCACTTCGCGCGACAGCAGACTGGCCCAGAGGTCAGGCACCACGCGCACCCGATCCAGACGCAAGGCATTGGCGCCGTCACCGACCATCACATCATGGGCCAGCAGAATCGGCGCGAAGCCGCTCCAGTTGCCTTCCAGTTCGCCGATCTGCAACGGCATGCCGAGCGCAGCCGTGGCCTTGTCTTCGATATCGGTGCGGTATTCCGCCACCAGTGGCGTCAGTTCCCGACCGAGGCTGACGTACAATGCCATCAACACCAGAACCAACGCGCACAGGCCCAGCCCCCAGCGGGTCAGTGCGGCCAAAATGCGTGTCAGACGCTCCATGTCAGTTGGCTCCCATGGCAAAAAAACTACTGAAAGCTGAGGCCAGCCGTTGTGGATTAAATGTGCTGCAGGGGTTCAGAGCAGCACCACGTCATATTGTTCCTGGGAATACATGGTTTCGACCTGAAAGCGTATGGTGCGGCCGATAAACCCTTCAAGCTCGGCGACGTTACCGGATTCTTCATCGAGCAAACGGTCCACCACTTTCTGGTTCGCCAGCACCCGGTAACCTTCGGCCTGATAGGCGCGGGCTTCGCGCAGAATCTCGCGGAAAATCTCGTAACAGATGGTTTCCGGGGTCTTCAGCTTGCCCCGGCCCTGGCAACTGCTGCACGGCTCGCACAGCACTTGTTCAAGACTTTCGCGGGTGCGCTTGCGGGTCATCTGCACCAGGCCCAACTCGGTGATGCCGATGATGTTGGTCTTGGCGTGATCACGTTCGAGCTGTTTTTCCAGGGTGCGCAGCACTTGACGCTGATGCTCCTCATCTTCCATGTCGATGAAGTCGATGATGATGATCCCGCCCAGATTGCGCAGGCGCATCTGCCGGGCAATCGCGGTGGCGGCTTCGAGGTTGGTCTTGAAGATGGTTTCTTCAAGGTTGCGATGGCCTACAAACGCGCCGGTGTTGACGTCGATGGTGGTCATGGCTTCCGCCGGATCGACCACCAGATAGCCGCCGGACTTGAGCGGCACTTTGCGCTCGAGGGCTTTCTGGATTTCGTCTTCGACGCCATACAGGTCGAAAATCGGCCGCTCGCCCGGATAGTGCTCCAGACGATCGGCAATCTCCGGCATCAGTTCGGCGACGAACTGCGTGGTTTTCTGGAACGTTTCCCGGGAATCGATGCGGATCTTCTCGATCTTCGGGCTGACCAGATCACGCAAAGTACGCAGGGCCAGACCGAGGTCTTCGTAGATCACACTTGGCGCGCCGATGGTCTGGATCTGCGCATTGATCTGATCCCACAGGCGGCGCAGGTAGCGGATGTCCATGAGGATTTCATCAGCCCCGGCACCTTCGGCGGCGGTACGCAGGATGAAGCCACCGGCCTCTTTGATTCCTTCTTTGGCCACACAATCGCTGACCACCTGCTTGAGGCGCTCGCGCTCGGCTTCGTCTTCGATTTTCAGGGAAATGCCGACGTGGGCGGTGCGCGGCATGTACACCAGATAGCGCGACGGAATCGACAGCTGCGTGGTCAGGCGCGCGCCCTTCGAACCGATCGGATCCTTGGTCACCTGTACCACCAGGCTCTGCCCTTCGTGCACCAGCGCGCTGATGCTTTCCACCGCCGGGCCTTCGCGAAGGGAGATTTCCGAGGCGTGGATGAATGCCGCACGATCCAGACCGATGTCGACGAATGCCGCCTGCATGCCCGGCAGCACCCGGACAATCTTGCCCTTATAGATGTTGCCGACGATCCCGCGTTTTTGCGTGCGCTCGACATGGACTTCTTGCAGCACACCGTTTTCGACCACCGCCACGCGCGATTCCATCGGCGTGATGTTGATCAGAATCTCTTCACTCATGGCAGGGTCTCGTTCAGGCATGTTCACGATAATGGCCGCATCTTGATTCGTACGACGCTCATTGCGCGTTCAGGTTTTGCCAACAGGGTATGCCGAAATGGCCCAACAGTTCTGCGGTTTCGCAAACCGGCAGCCCGACCACCGCCGAATAGCTGCCATTGAGCCCGGCGACAAACACCGCGCCGAGGCCCTGAATGCCATAACCGCCGGCCTTGTCCCGGGGTTCACCACTGGCCCAGTAGGCCGCAGCTTCTTCGCGACTGATCGGGCGGAACCGCACCAGACTGCGCACCACGCGCGACTCACAGCGCTCGCCTTCGAGCACGGCGATGGCGGTCAGCACTTCATGCTCCTTGCCGGACAACATCATCAGCATGGCGCATGCATCGGCTTCGTCCACCGGTTTGCCAAGAATTTTGCCTTCGAGCACCACGGCGGTGTCCGCGCCCAGAACGCAAAACGCCGCGTCGGCCACCAGCGTGCGTCGGCCGGCCTCGGCCTTGCCACGCGCCAGGCGTTCGACATAGGCCGAGGGCGATTCTTCGGGGATCGGGGTTTCATCGATGTCCGCACTGATGGCGGAGAACGGCACGCCGATCTGCGTGAGCAACTCACGCCGACGCGGCGAACCAGAGGCGAGGTAAAGCGGCTTCATCAAGACATCTCCCTTGTCGAGGTGCGGGCACATGCCTGACCGAATCAGTTGATTTTGTAGCGCCGGCGCAATCCACGCAAAGCGAAGCTGACCCAAGGCCAGAGCAAGGCACTGACCAGTGCCGGCAGTACCAGCGCCAGGGTGGGCTGACGATTGCCGGTCAAGGCGCTGAGCCACAGTTGAACCAGTTGAGCGAGGCCGAAGATCACCAGGATCACCAGGCATTGCTGCCACATCGGGAACATCCGCAGACGCTGCTGCAACGACAGCACGAGGAAAGTGATCAGCGTCAGGATCAAGGCATTCTGGCCAAGCAGATCGCCCTGCAGCACGTCTTCGGCCAGCCCCAGGCAGAACGCGGTGACCATGCCGACTGTATGCGGCATGTACAACGCCCAGAAAGTCAGCAGCAAGGCCAGCCAGAGGGGACGCAGGATTTCCATGAACATCGGCAGCGGTGAAACGCTGAGCAGGATGCCGAAGACAAACGTCAGCCAGACAATCCAGCCGTTACGCGAAGCGGTAGCGCCGACCATTATTCTTGTCTCCCTGTGTTGCCCGGCGCAGTTACGGGCGGTTTCGCCGCCGGACGCGCAGCAGGCTGGGAAGCTGGCGGCTTGCTTGCCGCCGCTGGCTTGGCCGCAGGTTTGGCCGGCGTGGTGCTGGCCGCAGCAGCGGGCGCTGGAGCGGTCGACGCAGCTGGCGTTGCCGCCGCTGCCGGTGTGTTGACGACTTTCGGCACCGTGGCCGGAAGCATCGGGCCACCGCCCTGCGCATCGAGATTTTCCTGGGCCTGCGCCGCATCGTTGGCGCGCTCTTCGGCGGTGCGGTTGTCACTGAACACCAGCAGCAGATAACGGCTGCGGTTCAACGCAGCGGTCGGCACCGCGCGGACAATTGCGAACGGCTGGCCGGAATCGTGGATGACTTCCTTGACCGTCGCCACCGGATAACCGGCCGGGAAACGCTGACCCAGGCCGGAGCTCACCAGCAGATCGCCTTCCTTGATGTCGGCGGTATCGGCGACGTGGCGCAGTTCCAGGCGTTCCGGGTTACCGGTGCCGCTGGCAATCGCCCGCAGACCGTTACGGTTCACCTGCACAGGAATGCTGTGAGTGGTGTCGGTCAGCAGCAGCACCCGGGAGGTGTACGGCATCAACTCGACCACCTGGCCCATCAGGCCGCGTGCATCGAGCACCGGCTGACCGAGCACCACGCCATCGCGCTCACCTTTATTGATGATGATGCGATGGGTGAAGGGATTGGGGTCCATGCCGATCAACTCGGCCACCTCGACCTTTTCGTTGACCAGTGCGGAGGAATTGAGCAACTCGCGCAGCCGCACGTTCTGCTCGGTAAGGGCGGCAAGCTTCTGCATGCGCCCCTGCAACAGCAGGTTCTCGGTCTTGAGTTTTTCGTTTTCGGCGACCAGCTCGGTGCGGCTGCCGAACTGACTGGCGATCCCTTCCCACAGCCGTCCGGGCAGGTCGGTGATCCAGTAGGCGTCCATCAACACCAGCGACGCTTGTTTGCGCGCGGGCTTGAGCAGGTCGAAGCGGGCATCGACCACCATCAGCGCGACCGACAGCACGGCCAGCACCAACAGGCGCACACCCAACGAAGGGCCTTTGGCGAAAAGCGGTTTAATAAGCCGCTCCTCCCAGGCAAATGTTCTGTTTATTCATACGGCATCAAACCGGCCTGGATGAAGACTGACAGAAGATAAACGCCAACAGGCAGCACTGCAAAGTGCTGCCTGTGCGCTCACCCACGTATTGCAAACCGGCGCTTATTCGCTGGAGAGCAGGTCCATGGTGTGCTTGTCCATCATTTCCAATGCACGGCCACCGCCGCGAGCAACGCAGGTCAGCGGATCTTCGGCAACGATCACCGGCAGACCGGTTTCCTGGGCCAGCAACTTGTCGAGGTCACGCAGCAGTGCGCCACCACCGGTCAGCACCAGGCCACGCTCGGCGATGTCGGAAGCCAGTTCCGGCGGCGATTGCTCCAGGGCGCTTTTCACCGCCTGAACGATAGTGGCCAGGGACTCTTGCAGAGCTTCCAGCACTTCGTTGGAGTTCAGGGTGAATGCACGTGGAACGCCTTCGGCCAGGTTGCGACCGCGAACGTCGACTTCGCGCACTTCGCCGCCCGGGTAGGCCGTACCGATTTCCTGCTTGATGCGCTCGGCAGTCGATTCACCGATCAGGCTGCCGTAGTTGCGGCGCACGTAGGTGATGATCGCTTCGTCGAAGCGGTCGCCGCCCACGCGGACGGATTCGGCGTAGACCACACCGTTCAGGGAGATCAGCGCGATTTCAGTGGTACCACCACCAATATCGACGACCATCGAACCGCGTGCTTCTTCAACCGGCAGGCCGGCACCGATCGCAGCAGCCATCGGCTCTTCGATCAGGAACACTTCACGGGCACCGGCACCGAGGGCCGATTCACGGATGGCACGACGCTCAACCTGGGTGGATTTGCATGGAACGCAGATCAGCACACGAGGGCTGGGCTGCAGAAAGCTGTTTTCGTGAACCTTGTTGATAAAGTATTGCAGCATCTTTTCGCAGACGCTGAAGTCGGCGATCACGCCGTCCTTCATCGGACGAATGGCAGCAATGTTGCCCGGCGTACGGCCGAGCATGCGCTTGGCTTCGGTGCCGACAGCAACGACACTTTTCTGGTTACCGTGTGTCCGAATGGCCACAACCGATGGCTCATTCAGGACGATACCGCGCTCGCGCACGTAAATAAGGGTGTTGGCAGTGCCCAGGTCAATGGAAAGATCGCTGGAAAACATGCCACGCAGTTTCTTGAACATGGGAAAGGGACCCTAGGCAACGCGTGGGTAAAAAAGTGCGGCAAACTCTAACAACGACAGGGATTTTGGGCAAGGCGCCAATATGTTAAATTGGCCGCTTTTCTGTGCACCAAGCCCCACAATCGCGGCCTTATGACCGTAGAAGTGCGGTAGTGTTCCGACAATCTAACACACGGACGCCGTCCGTTCTGTTTTCCACTGGAGAATCCCGATGGCGCTAGAACGCTCCGACGTGGAAAAAATCGCACATCTGGCCTGCCTCGGCCTGAATGATGCCGATCTTCCGCACATTACTTCCGCCCTCAACAGCATTCTCGGGCTGGTCGACGAAATGCAGGCCGTCGATACCGACGGTATCGAGCCTTTGGCCCACCCGCTGGAAGCCAGTCAGCGCCTGCGCGCCGACGTCGTGACCGAGACCAATCACCGCGAGGCCTATCAGTCCATCGCACCAGCGGTCGAAAACGGCCTGTATCTGGTTCCGAAAGTCATCGACTAAAGGGAAAGAGCCTGCAATGCATCAAATGACTCTGGCCGAGATCGCCCGCGGTCTCGCCGATAAAAAGTTTTCCTCCGAAGAGCTGACCAAAGTCCTGCTGGCGCGTATTACCCAGCTCGATCCGCAGCTCAACAGTTTCATCAGCCTCACCGAAGAGCTGGCACTCGAGCAGGCGAAAGCCGCCGATGCACGCCGGGCCAACGGTGAGAGCGGCGCCCTGCTCGGTGCGCCGATCGCCCACAAGGACCTGTTCTGCACTCAAGGCATCCGCACCAGCTGCGGTTCGAAGATGCTCGACAACTTCAAGGCCCCGTACGACGCCACCGTGGTCGCGAAACTGGCCGCTGCCGGCGCCGTGACCCTGGGCAAGACCAACATGGACGAATTCGCCATGGGTTCGGCCAACGAGTCGAGCTGGTACGGCGCGGTGAAAAACCCGTGGAACCTGGAACACGTGCCGGGCGGTTCGTCCGGTGGTTCGGCGGCGGCGGTTGCCGCTCGTCTGTTGCCGGCGGCCACGGCCACCGATACCGGTGGTTCGATCCGTCAGCCCGCTGCATTCACCAACCTCACAGGCCTGAAACCGACGTACGGTCGTGTTTCGCGCTGGGGCATGATCGCTTACGCCTCCAGCCTCGATCAGGGTGGCCCGTTGGCGCGTACGGCCGAAGACTGCGCGATTTTGTTGCAAGGTATGGCCGGGTTCGACCAGAACGACTCCACCAGCATCGATGAGCCGGTTCCGGATTACTCCGCCAGCCTCAACACTTCGCTGCAGGGCCTGCGCATCGGCGTGCCGAAGGAATACTTCAGCGCCGGTCTCGACCCGCGCATCGCCGACCTGATCCAGAACAGCATCAAAGAGCTGCAGAAGCTCGGTGCCGTGATCAAGGAAATCAGCCTGCCGAACATGCAGCACGCGATTCCTGCGTACTACGTGATCGCGCCAGCCGAGGCCTCCTCGAACCTGTCGCGTTTCGACGGCGTGCGCTTCGGCCATCGCTGCGAGAACCCGGAAAACCTGATCGACCTGTACAAACGCTCCCGTGGCGAAGGATTCGGGCCGGAAGTGCAGCGCCGGATCATGGTCGGTGCCTACGCGCTGTCCGCCGGTTACTACGACGCCTACTACCTGAAAGCGCAGAAGATCCGTCGCCTGGTGAAAAACGACTTCATGGCGGCTTTTAATGAAGTCGACATCATCCTCGGCCCGACCACGCCGAACCCGGCCTGGAAGCTCGGCGCGAAGAACAGCGACCCGGTCGCTGCCTATCTGGAAGACGTCTACACCATCACCGCCAACCTCGCGGGCCTGCCGGGCCTGTCGATGCCGGCCGGTTTTGTCGACGGTCTGCCGGTGGGCGTGCAGTTGCTTGCGCCGTATTTCCAGGAAGGCCGTTTGCTCAACGTTGCGCACCAGTATCAGTTGAACACTGACTGGCACACCCGCACCCCAACCGGCTTCTGAGGAGACACACATGCAATGGGAAGTCGTGATCGGGCTGGAGATTCACACTCAGCTCACTACCCGGTCGAAAATCTTTTCCGGTAGTTCCACCCAGTTCGGCTCCGAGCCGAACACCCAGGCCAGCCTGATCGACCTGGGCATGCCCGGCGTATTGCCGGTGCTGAACCAGGAAGCGGTGCGCATGGCGGTGATGTTCGGTCTGGCGATTGACGCCGAGATCGGTCAGCACAACGTGTTCGCCCGCAAAAACTACTTCTACCCGGACCTGCCGAAGGGCTACCAGATCAGCCAGATGGAATTGCCGATCGTCGGCAAGGGTCACCTGGACATCGCGCTGGAAGACGGCACCGTCAAACGTGTCGGCATCACCCGCGCGCACCTGGAAGAAGACGCCGGCAAGAGCCTGCACGAAGAATTCAACGGTGCCACCGGCATTGACCTGAACCGTGCCGGCACGCCGCTGCTGGAAATCGTTTCCGAGCCGGACATGCGCAGCGCCAAGGAAGCCGTGGCTTACGTCAAGGCGATCCACGCGTTGGTACGTTATCTGGGCATCTGTGACGGCAACATGGCCGAAGGCTCGCTGCGTTGCGACTGCAACGTCTCGGTACGGCCGAAAGGCCAGGTCGAGTTCGGCACCCGCTGCGAGATCAAGAACGTCAACTCGTTCCGTTTCATCGAGAAGGCCATCAACTCCGAGATCCAGCGGCAGATCGAGCTGATCGAAGACGGCGGCAAAGTGATCCAGCAGACCCGTCTGTACGATCCGAACAAGGACGAGACCCGTCCGATGCGCTCCAAAGAGGAAGCCAACGACTATCGTTACTTCCCCGACCCGGACCTGCTGCCAGTAGTCATCGAAGAGTCGTTCCTCGGCGAGGTGCGCGCCACCCTGCCGGAACTGCCACCGCAAAAACGCGAGCGCTTCCAGAGCCAGTTCGGTCTGTCGGCCTACGACGCCAACGTGCTGGCTACCAGCCGTGAGCAAGCGGACTACTTCGAGAAGGTCGCAGCCATTGGTGGCGACGCCAAACTGGCGGCGAACTGGGTGATGGTCGAGTTGGGCAGCCTGCTCAACAAGCAAGGCCTGGACATCGACGAATCGCCGGTTTCCGCTGAACTGTTGGGCGGCATGCTGCAGCGCATCAAGGACAACACCATCTCCGGCAAGATCGCCAAAGTGGTGTTCGAAGCGATGGCCAATGGCGAAGGCACCGCGGACGAGATCATCGACAAGCGCGGCCTCAAGCAAGTGACCGACAGCGGCGCGATCTCCGCGGTGCTGGACGAAATGCTCGCGGCCAACGCCGAGCAGGTCGAACAATACCGTGCGGCAGACGAAGCCAAACGCGGCAAGATGTTCGGCTTCTTTGTCGGTCAGGCCATGAAGGCTTCGAAAGGCAAAGCCAACCCGCAGCAAGTGAACGAACTGCTGAAAAGCAAGCTCGAAGGCTGACCACAATGGAGCCAGCATTTATTACTGGCTCTGATCCCCTGTGGCGAGGGAGCTTGCTCCCGCTGGTCTGCGCAGCAGACCCAAGTCGGCAACCGCACTCTTCCAAAAAGAATACGGTTGCCGGTTTTGCGACCGCTTCGCGGCCGAGCGGGAGCAAGCTCCCTCGCCACAATTATTTTGGGAGCTTCCGAATGAAACGCCTGCTCGGCGCCTGCGCCCTGCTCTCCTTGCTCGCCGGTTGCGCCAGCAACGACATCATCGACCCGCACGGTTACGACCAGACCGGTGTCGCCTCCTATTACGGTGCCAGGCACCACGGTAAACGCACCGCCAGTGGCGAGCCGTTCAACCAGCATTCCCTGACCGCCGCCCACCGCCAATTGCCATTCGGCACCCGGGTGAAGGTCACCAACCTGAAAAACGACAAATCCTGCGTTGTGCGCATCAATGATCGCGGCCCGCACACCCGTGGCCGCTTGATCGACGTCTCGCGTGAAGCCGCCGAACGCCTCGGCATGCTCGGTAGCGGCACGGCGCGGGTGCGCATACAGGCCCTCGACGACTGATGGAGCGCTGACCATTTTTGCTCTAGCCGATTTACCGCTGATCAATGTGATCGAACTGCTCAGCGGCCTGATCCTGCTGATCCTCGGCGCCGAACTGATGGTGCGCGCCGCCGTGCGTCTCGCCGCGCGCCTGCATGTGCGGCCGCTGATCATCGGCCTGACCATCGTCGCCCTCGGCAGCAGCGCCCCGCAGATGGCGGTCAGCTTGCAAGCGACCCTGGCGCACAACCCCGACATTGCCGTCGGCAGCGTGATCGGCAGCAGCATCTTCAACATCCTCGTGACCCTCGGTCTGTCGGCGCTGATCATTCCGCTGCGGGTCTCGCGGCAACTGGTGCGCCTGGATATTCCACTGATGATCGGCGCCAGCCTGCTGGTGTTCGTCCTCGCTTGGAATGAACAGATCGGCCGCTTCGACGGCGTGCTGTTGCTCGCGGCATTGGCGTTGTATCTGGGCCTGTTGCTGCGCCAGTCGCGGCACTCGGCGCGCCCGCATTCGGAATCGGCACAACTTCCGCAGGTGCCGTGGTTCAGCAGTCTGCTGATGATCATCGTCGGCCTCGCGCTGTTGGTGTTCGCCGGACATTTACTGCTCGGCGCAGCGGTGGCGGTGGCGACCGATCTGGGCTTCTCCGAACGGGTGATCGGTCTGACGGTGGTTGCGGTCGGCACCTCGCTGCCGGAACTCGCCACCTCGCTGATCGCCGCATTGCGCGGACAACGCGATATCGCCGTGGGCAACGTGATTGGCGCCAACCTGTTCAACCTGCTCGGGGTGCTCGGGGTCACTGCGTTGATTGCGCCGACACCGTTGTCGGTCTCGCCGAACGCGCTGGATTTCGACTTGCCGGTGATGCTCGGCGTCGCCGCGCTGTGCCTGCCGGTGTTCTATTCCGGCTACCGCGTGACCCGCGCCGAAGGTTTGTTGTTGCTCGGTTTGTACGCGGCTTACGGGCTGCACGTGGTGTCGTTCACCACCGGCATGCCGCTGGCCGGCAAACTGGAAAAACTGATGCTGTTCTACGTGCTGCCGACGCTGCTGGCGTTTCTGTTGTTCACGTCCGTACGCGCCTGGCGCCGCCAACACCACAAGAGGGATGTGCCATGACCGATTCGCAGAAAACCGGGGTTGAAATCCGCCGTCAGGTAATGGGCGATGCGTTCGTTGATCGCGCCTTGGGCAACGCCACTGAATTCACTCAGCCGTTGCAGGATTTCGTCAATGAACACGCCTGGGGCGGCGTGTGGAATCGCGAAGGTCTGCCGCTGAAAACCCGCAGCCTGATTACCCTTGCTGCGCTGACCGCGTTGAAGTGCCCGCAGGAATTGAAGGGCCACGTGCGTGGCGCGCTGAACAATGGCTGCACGGTCGAAGAGATTCGCGAGGCGCTGCTGCATTGCGCGGTGTACGCCGGGGTGCCGGCGGCGATCGATGCGTTTCGTGCGGCGCAGGAAGTGATCGATACCTATCAGAAACCTGAATGATCGAACTGACGCCTTCGCGAGCAAGCCCGCTCCCACATTGGGAATGCATTTCCCTGTGAGAGCGAGCCTGCTCGCGAAGAGGCCCTGTCAGCCACTGAAGATCTGTCAGTCAGATCCACCCACCCCACTGCAACAGAAAGATCCCGATATTGGTGGTCACCGCCGCCATCAGCGTGGTCAGCACAATGATCGCTGCCGCCAGCTCATGATTGCCCTGCGCCGCCCGGGCCATGACGAAACTGGCCGCCGCCGTCGGGCTGCCGAAGTACAGAAACAGAATCCCCAGCTCCGCCCCGCGAAAGCCCCACAACCACGCCCCCAGCGTTGCCAGCACCGGCAGGCCGATCATCTTCACCAGACTCGAACTCAGCGCCATGCTGCCGCTCTTGCGCAGCGCCGCCAGTGACAGCGTGCCGCCAATGCAGATCAGCGCCAGCGGCAAGGTGGTTTGCGCCAGATACTGGCCGGAGGTTTCCAGCCAGCCGGGCAGGCTGATCTGAAAATACGCGAACGGCGCGGCGGCAATCACGCTGATGATCAGCGGGTTGCTGAACACGCTTTTGCAGATGCTCCACGGATCGGACTTGATCACCGGGCTGTACACCGCGAGCACGATGGTCGACAGGGTGTTGTAAAACAGGATCACCAGCGCCGCGAGAATCGCCCCGAGGGAAATCCCGTAGTCGCCGTACATGCTCGCCGCCAGCGCCAGACCGATCACCCCGTTGTTGCCGCGAAACGCGCCCTGGGTGTAGATGCCGCGATCTTCACGCGGGCACTTGATGATCGCCCAGCCCCAGGCCAGGGCAAAACTCACCAGCGTCGCGATCGCAAAATAAATCAGCAGCGCCGGTTGCAGCGCGGCATGCAGGTCCGCATGCAAGATCCCGAGAAACAACAGTGCCGGCATGCTGACGTTGAACACCAGCGCCGAGGCGGTGTGGATGAAGTTGTCGTTGATCCAGTCGATGCGCTTGAGCAACACCCCGAGGAACAGCATGGCGAACACCGGCGCGGTGATGTTCAGGGTTTCGAGGAAGATTGCCAGCATGCCGGGGGGAGCCTTTGGGTGAGCGTCGTCAGGGCTTAATGATAAGCCAAAAGCTTGAAAAGCCCCTCACCCTAACCCTCTCCCGGAGGGAGAGGGGACTGACTGAGGTGTGGTGCGTCATACATCGACCTGCAATACCGAGTCGACTATGGATTCGGCAAAGCATTTTCAGGTCGGTGTATTACTAAAATATTCCCGGATCGGCCCCCTCTCCCTCCGGGAGAGGGTTGGGGTGAGGGTAGCTTTTGCCTCACAAACCATCAGGTAATCGGCGCCGGATTGAACAGGGTGATGTCGTTATGCAGCTTGTGCTTCTCCGCCCACGTCTGCTGCTTGCCGCTCGCCACATCCAGGTAGTAGTGGAACAACTCCCAGCCCAATTCCTCGATGGTCGCGCGCCCGGTGGCGATACGTCCGGCATCGATGTCGATCAGGTCCGGCCAGCGCTGCGCCAGCTCGGTGCGGGTCGAAACCTTGACCACCGGCGCCATCGCCAAACCATACGGCGTACCCCGCCCGGTGGTGAACACATGCAGGTTCATCCCCGCGGCCAACTGCAAGGTGCCGCAGACAAAATCACTCGCCGGCGTGGCGCAGAAAATCAAACCCTTCTGCTTGAAACGCTCGCCCGGGCCGAGCACGCCATTGATCGCGCTGCTACCGGATTTGACGATCGAACCCAGCGACTTCTCGACAATGTTCGACAACCCACCCTTCTTGTTGCCCGGCGTAGTGTTGGCACTGCGATCCGCTTCGCCCTTGGCCAGATAGCGGTCGTACCAGTCCATCTCACGCACCAGTTCCTGCGCCACGGTTTTGGTTTCGGCACGGGAAGTCAGCAGATAAATCGCATCGCGCACTTCGGTGACTTCGGAAAACATCACCGTCGCCCCTGCGCGCAGCAGCAAGTCCGAGGCATAACCCAGCGCCGGGTTGGCGGTGATGCCGGAGAACGCATCGCTGCCGCCGCACTGCATGCCGAGGATCAGCTCGGAGGCCGGCACGGTTTCGCGGCGGCGCTGGTCGAGCTTCTTCAAACGGACTTCGGCCAGCGCCATGATCTGCTCGATCATCTCGGTGAAACCGTGACTGGAATCCTGCAGGCGATACAGCCATGGCTCGCTGAGATCGACCGAGGCATCGTCCTCGTGCATCACCTGCCCGGCCTGCAATTTCTCGCAGCCCAGACTGATCACCAGCGCTTCGCCACCGAGGTTCGGGTTGCGCGCCAGATTGCGCACGGTGCGGATCGGGATGTAGGCGTCAGTGGCGGTGATCGCCACGCCGCAGCCGTAACTGTGGGTCAGCGCCACCACGTCATCGACGTGCGGATACTTCGGCAGCAACTCGTCCTTGATGCGTTTCACCGCGTGATCGAGCACGCCAGTCACGCACTGCACTGTGGTGGTGATCCCGAGAATATTGCGCGTACCGACGGTGCCGTCGGCGTTGCGATAACCCTCGAACGTGAAGCCTTCCAGCGGGGCCTGCGCGGCCGGCACTTCGGTGGACAGCGGCAGGCTGTCCAGCGGCGGCGCGGTCGGCATGCGCAGTTGATCTTCCTTGACCCAGCTGCCACGCGGGATCGGCTGCAACGCGTAGCCGATGGTCTGGCCGTAGCGAATCACCTGGCCGCCCTCGGGAATGTCCTCAAGAGTCACCTTGTGGCTCTGCGGCACAAAATCCACGGTTACCAGACCGTCCGGAAACTCGGTGCCGGCCGGTACGCCCTGGTCGTTGACCACAATCACTACGTTGTCCCGCTCGTGCAGGCGGATGTAGCGCGGCGAGTCGGAATGTTCAATCAACTGCATGACGCCGCTCCTCAGGAATGCGCTTGAGACAATTTGCCGGTGATTTCAGCACCACCGTTGGTTGGCGGCTCTTTGAGCACCACACGTTTGATCGGGCCGACGATCACCAGGTAGCTGAACACCGCGACCAGTGCGTTGGCACCGACGAACACTAGCGCCCACTTGAACGAACCGGTGGAGCTGATGATGTAGCCAATCACAATCGGCGTGGTAATCGAGGCGATGTTGCCAAAGGTGTTGAACAGGCCACCGCTCAGACCGGCGATCTGTTTTGGCGAAGTGTCGGACACCACCGCCCAGCCCAACGCGCCCACGCCTTTGCCGAAGAATGCCAAGGCCATGAAGCCGACCACCATCCATTCAACATCGACATAGTTGCAAGCGACGATGCTGCTCGACACCAGCAATCCGGCGATGATCGGTGCCTTGCGGGCGAAGGTCAGCGAATGCCCTTTGCGCAGCAAGTAATCGGAAATCACCCCGCCAAGCACACCACCGATGAAACCGCAGATCGCCGGCAACGAGGCAATGAAACCGGCTTTGAGAATAGTCATGCCGCGCTCCTGCACCAGGTACACCGGGAACCAGGTCAGGAAGAAATAGGTGATGCCGTTGATGCAGTACTGACCCAGATATACACCGAGCATCATGCGGTTGGTCAGCAACTGACGGATGTAATCCCACTTCGGACCGTCGGATTTTTTGCCTTGCTTGACGTCCATGTCGACCATGCCGCCGTTGTCGGCGATGAACTGCACTTCGGCTTCGTTGGCCAGCGGATGTTGACGCGGGCTGTGGATAACCTTGAGCCAGACCAGCGAGAAGATGATACCGAGGATGCCCATGACGATGAACACGTGCTCCCAGCCGAAGCGATACACGATCCAGCCCATCAGCGGTGCAAACAGCACGGTGGCGAAATATTGCGCCGAGTTGAAGATCGCCGAGGCGGTACCGCGTTCTGCAGTCGGGAACCAGGCCGCGACAATCCGCGCGTTACCGGGGAACGATGGCGCCTCGGCCAGGCCCACCAGAAAGCGCAGCATGAACAGCGCAACGATCGCCGTGGACATGCCGAATTCACCGACAAAGCCTTGCAGCACGGTGAACAGCGACCAGGTGAAAATGCTCAGGGCATAGACTTTTTTCGAGCCGAAGCGATCGAGCAGCCAGCCACCGGGAATCTGCCCGGCAACATAGGCCCAACCGAAAGCGGAGAAGATGTAGCCGAGGGTGACCGCGTCGATGCCGAGGTCTTTTTGCAGGCTGGAACCGGCGATGGCGATGGTCGCGCGGTCGGCGTAGTTGATCGTGGTCACCAGAAACAGCATGAGCAGGATCAAATAGCGGACGTGAGTCGGCTTGGACGATTGCATGTAGATGTACTCCCACTGATTATTTTTATGCGCGGGTGAATCTGTATGTATTCCCTGTAGGAGCTGCCGCAGGCTGCGATCTTTTGATCTTCGGCGTCGTCAGTGACGCCAGAGAATCAAGATCAAAAGATCGCAGCCTTCGGCAGCTCCTACAGGGGGGCGGTGTCGGGGTCGACACCGCGTGCTCCTTCAGGAACCGATGTAGGCGGTCTTCACGACTGTGTAGAACTCTTGTGCATAGCGCCCTTGCTCACGTGAGCCATAGGATGAACCCTTACGGCCACCGAACGGAACGTGGTAATCGACACCAGCGGTCGGCAGGTTGACCATCACCATCCCGGCCTGCGAATGGCGCTTGAAGTGGTTGGCGTACTTCAGCGACGTGGTGGCGATGCCGGCAGACAGACCGAACTCGGTGTCGTTGGCCATCGCCAGCGCCGCCTCGTAATCGGCCACGCGAACGACGTTGGCCACCGGGCCGAAGATCTCTTCACGGCTGATGCGCATCGACGCTTCGCTGTCGGCAAACAGCGTTGGCGCGAGGAAGTAGCCTTCGGTGTCGCAGGTCACCAGACCACCGCCGCTGACCAGACGTGCACCTTCGGACTGGCCGATGTCGATGTACTTCATGTCCTGTTCCAGCTGCGCCTGGGAAACCACCGGACCGATGTCGGTGCCGGATTTCAGCGCGTGGCCGACCTTGATCGACTGCATGCGCTCGGCCATGGCCTCGACGAACTTGTCATGAATCCCGGCGGTGACGATCAAGCGGCTCGACGCCGTGCAACGCTGGCCGGTGGAATAGAACGCGCTCTGCACCGAGAGCTCGACCGCTTGTTTGAGGTCGGCGTCGTCGAGAATGATCTGCGGGTTCTTGCCGCCCATTTCCAGCTGCACCTTGGCCTGGCGCGACACGCAATTAACAGCGATCTGCCGACCGACGCCGACCGAACCGGTGAAGCTGATGCCATCGACTTTCGGGCTGTTGACCAGCGCTTCGCCGACCACTCGACCGCTGCCCATCACCAGGTTGAACACGCCGGCCGGGAAGCCTGCACGGGAGATGATTTCCGCCAGCGCCCAGGCACAACCCGGCACCAGATCCGCAGGTTTCAGCACCACGCAGTTGCCGTAGGCCAGCGCCGGAGCAATCTTCCATGCCGGGATCGCAATCGGGAAGTTCCACGGGGTGATCAGACCGACCACGCCGAGGGCTTCGCGGGTCACTTCAACGTTGACGCCCGGGCGCACCGACGGCACGTAATCGCCGGACAGACGCAGGCATTCACCGGCGAAAAACTTGAAAATATTGCCGGCGCGGGTCACTTCGCCGATGGCTTCGGGCAGGGTCTTGCCCTCTTCCCGGGCCAGCAGGGTGCCTAGTTCTTCGCGACGGGCGAGGATTTCCGTGCCGACTTTATCCAGCGCATCGTGACGGGCCTGGATGCCCGAAGTCGACCACGCCGGGAACGCGGCGCGGGCCGCATCGATGGCGGCGTGAACCTGAGTCAGGTCAGCCTTGGCGTAATCGCCGATGGTGTCGCTCAACTCGGACGGGTTGATGTTGGCCGAGTAGTCGGCACCGGCGACCCATTCACCGTTGATGTAGTTGTCGTAACGCTTGGAATCAGCCACAGAAAATTCTCCTCTCTACGCAAAAGCCGCTGATTGCTCAGCGGCCTTGTGGGTCGGTGTTTATTGCGCGCCTTGCTTGTCGATCAGCGCAGCGAGCATTTCGTACTCTTCGCCGGTCAGGTCGGTCAGCGGCGCCCGCACCGGGCCTGCGTCATAGCCGGCGATCTTGGCGCCTGCCTTGACGATGCTCACGGCATAACCGGCTTTGCGGTTGCGGATGTCGAGGTACGGCAGGAAGAAGTCGTCGATGATCTTGCCGACGGTGGCGTGATCTTCGCGAGCAATCGCGTGGTAGAAATCCATCGCGGTTTTCGGGATGAAGTTGAACACCGCCGACGAGTAAACAGGCACGCCCAGCGCCTTGTAGGCAGCGGCATAGACTTCAGCGGTCGGCAGGCCGCCGAGGTAGCTGAGGCGATCACCGAGGCGGCGACGGATCGACACCATCAACTCGATATCGCCCAGACCGTCCTTGTAGCCGATCAGGTTCGGGCAGCGCTCGGCCAGACGTTCCAGCAGTGCCGCGGTCAGGCGGCAGACGTTGCGGTTGTAGACCACCACGCCGATGTTCACCGATTTGCACACCGCTTCAACGTGGGCGGCAACGCCGTCCTGGCTGGCTTCGGTCAGGTAATGCGGCAGCAGCAACAGACCTTTGGCGCCCAGACGCTCGGCTTCCTGGGCGTACTCGATGGCTTGACGGGTCGAGCCGCCGACACCGGCCAGAATCGGCACGCTGGTGGCACAGGTATCGACCGCGGTCTTGATGATTTCCGAGTATTCGCTGGCTGCCAAGGAGAAGAACTCACCGGTGCCGCCGGCGGCGAACAGTGCCGACGCGCCGTACGGGGCCAGCCATTCCAGACGTTTGATGTAGCCAGCGCGGTTGAAATCGCCCTGGGCATTGAAATCGGTGACCGGGAACGACAGCAGACCGGCGGAGAGGATGGACTTCAGTTCTTGTGGATTCATTTTTCGAACACCCTGGGTAGCAACATTTTTTGTGAGTTTTATGGTTCAGCCAGCGCTGAAGTTGTAGGTCATCGTACAACTTAAAAGATAACCGTCAACTGCATTTCATCGTCGCCTCACACTTTTTGTCGGACAAGATTCGTTCTTGACGTAGGAAAAATCTGGGCTAGGCTCGATTTAACTGTATATCCATACAGTTAAAAATAAATCCACCGACGACATATCAAGGAGCCAGAAATGTCCGGACTGCATGCAAAACCACAGGAAAGACCCAAACCGGTCATCGCCCGGTTCGATGATCTCTTCACCGTAAATGGCATCCCCTTCAACGCTGACAATCCGCATCTGCTGCTGCACATCGCCGACGCCCACAGCGATGTCGAACCGGCCACCGCCCTCCCCGGCAAAGCGTTGAACATTCGACCGCCACTGCGCTTTGAAGGCGCTGAACACACGGCCATCGGCGACAACACCCTGCTGCGCTTCAGCGAAAACGTCGAGCCGGTTCGCGCGCAAAACCTGCCCTTGCACTTGCCCAACGGTCTAGCGCTGACCTACGGCCAGGTGGTGGCGCTGGCTGGAGATTTCTACGGCGTGGTCGATCGACCGATCAACGAAGGCGCGACCCCGGCTGATCGCCTGAACCGTTTCAATGCCGCCTTCGATTCTCTCGCCGTGCTCCCGGCCTCCCGCGCCGAGGCCACACAGATTCTCGCGGTCATGCAAAAAGAGATCGACGCGGTTAAACAGGCGATCAAGGACGGCAAATCACCGCACGAAGCCTACGATGCGCTCGGAGATACGTTGTCCGAGGAGTGGAACAAGATCACCGGTGGCGGCAGTTTTGTCTCCGCGCTGTTCCCGCTCGGACGTTATCTGAAACTGGCGGCGAACAACGCCGACCACTTCGGCGAATGGGCCAGACTGGCCTACATCGCCGGCCACACCGCCGCCCTGCAAACCGCAGTCGCGGCCCGCGCCAGTCACGATGAGCAGCAACTGAAACGGGCCTATGCGATGAACGCGTTTGCCGACCACTTCCTCACCGACCTGTTCTCTGCCGGCCATCTGCGGGTACCGCGCAAAGAGATGGCGGCGGTGGTCACGCCGAGCGATCTCGGCTCGCTGGTGACCCGTTTCATGCACGACGAGGACAGCAAATTCGGCCTCAAAGTGCGCAACGCCCATGGCGATCAATGGCGCGCCTACGGCGACAAACGCTACTTCGAGGCCAGCGATGCGGACAACCGCACCCAGGTCAATCTGGCGGTGCAAGCTTCAGCGGACGAAATCTTTGCTGCCTACCTCAGCGGCAACGTGCCCGCCCCTTCGACATTTGCCGCGCTGCAACGCCTGCCGGATCTGACGGCGGTGCTGAATCTTTCGAATAACTTCGCGCCGCTGTTCCGCGTCGAGGGCGGCAAGGTGCTGCGGCGCAAAGACGTGAACAACCTCAACGACACCGCCACCATCGATGACTGGTGGGGCTGGAGCACCTACCTGCTGCTCAAGGACTACCACCCGACGGGCAACGTCAATCAAGGAGAATGAGCATGACGATCAGATTGAAACTGGAACTGGCATCGGGGCAGTCGCTGCAGGGTGCACCGCTGGAGTTGCTGGCGGATGGCAAGCCGATTGCGCGGGGAGTTGTGGATCAATCAGGCGAGGTGGCGTTTGCTGCCAAGCCGGGTAAAGCGAAACTGGCGGTGAGGGTGGATCGCTCGATATTGCCGCGCTGAAGTCAGCGGCCCATTCGCGAGCAAGCCCGCTCCCACGTTGAATGCATTTCAAGTGTGGGAGCGGGCTTGCTCGCGAAGGGCCCGTGACTAAGACCGTTCGTCGAAACTGGTATTTCTTACAGGTGCCAGATCAATCCTCTCCCGGCTTCAATGTTCAAGGAGTTAACGAACCGGCTCCGCCAGGTAACGCCGTAATCAGCTTGCCTTCAAACGGTTTGATGGATATTGAAACGGAGTTTGATCATGACCGCACAAGCTAAAGCTTTCGCTGCGCCAAGTCTCAGGGAAGCAGAAGACGGAAAACTTTATGTTGGCGAACTGACGGGAGCTGCCCACGGAGAAGTGCCGCCATACCTTCATGCATCTGTCGGTGACGGAATTACTTTTCATGTAGTGACCACCTCCGGTAACACGTGGAACGACCATCACGTACTGACTGCGCCCGAGGTAGGAAAGCCAATCATTTTCTTAATCCCCAAAGATGTTTTTGAAAAGAAACTGATTCCAGAAGCGACTGCCGATCTCCACTACATCGTCACACGTTTCAATCAGGTACCAGAGAAATCACCGTCTCTGCGCATTAAACTGGAACGGTAACCTTTCACCCCTGCGCCTGCGCCTCTTCATGAGCCTGGCGCAGTCTTTCGCGGCTGTTGGTCAAATGCAGGCGCATCGCCGCCCGCGCCGCATCGGAATCCTGGCGGGCAATTGCGTCATAAATCTCTTCGTGCTCACGGCTCAGACGATTCATGTAGTGCTGCTGATCATCATGGGCCAGACGCGCCGAATTCAGCCGCGTACGCGGGATGATGCTGGTACCCAGGTGGGTCATGATGTCGGTGAAGTAGCGGTTGCCGGTGGACAGGGCGATTTCCAGGTGGAAGGCGAAGTCCGAGGCCACCGCATCGCTGGCGTGGGCGACGCTGTCGTTCAGCGCATCGAGGGCGGCGCGCATGGTCGCCAGTTGTTCGGGACTGCGGCGTTGCGCGGCGAGGCCGGCGGACTCCACTTCCAGGCTGATGCGCAATTCGAGAATCGCCAGCACGTCACGCAGGGTGACCACCGTGGCCGGGTCGATGCGAAAACCGCTGGGGCTCGGCGTGTCGAGCACGAAGGTGCCGATGCCGTGGCGGGTTTCCACCTGGCCAGCGGCCTGCAAACGGGAGATCGCCTCGCGCACCACGGTGCGGCTGACGCCGTGCTCCTGCATGATCGCCGACTCGGTGGGCAATTTGTCGCCGCGCTTGAGCAGACCGTCGCGGATCTGCCCGGTAAGCACCGTCACCAGCTCCTGAGCCAGGCTGCGGCGCTTGCGTGGGAGGCGTGGAGTGTCGATCGGGTTTTCCATGGTCAACGTCTGGTCTCGAAAATTCGGCTTGGTGGGCATCATAGCGCAGGCGGGTTGTACGATCACATCCCGCCTCACAATACCCCATGTGGGAGCGGGCTTGCTCGCGAAGGCGGTGTGTCAGGCAACCGATTTGTCGACTGAATGGACGCCTTCGCGAGCA
>NZ_JAJSLU010000004.1:265152-321053 GCF_023063025.1 Pseudomonas sp. YL2
GGGGGGGTGGCCGGGGGGGGGGGGTGGGAGAGGCACGGTATTGGGCGTGGGAGTGCCGGCCTCGGGGGCCAGCCCCGCTCCCACGGGGGTTGTGGTGATCAAGCGGTCACGGCCTGCTCCACCAGATGCCCGCTGTCGATCCGTACATGTCTAGGGTGGAAGCGTTTCAGGCTGCTGCGGTGGCCGACGCTGACGATGCTCAGGCCCGGCAACTGATCGATCAGCGCCTGATACAACGTTGCCTCATCCTCTTCATCCATCGCCGAGGTCGCTTCGTCCATGTACAGCCATTGCGGTGCGTAAAGCATGGCGCGGGCGAAAGCCAGGCGTTGCTGCTCACCCGGCGACAGCATGCGCTGCCAGTGATTGGCTTCGTCCAGACGCGCAACCAGATGCGGCAGACGGCAAGTCTCCAGCACCTGCGCGTAACGTTCCGTCGCGTAGGTATCGCCCGGTTGTGGATAACTCAAGGCCTCGCGCAAGGTGCCGATCGGCAGATACGGTTTCTGCGGCAGGAACAGGTAGCGCGCCGCTGGCAGCCGGATGTTGCCGTGCCCCGCCGGCCACAGGTGTCCCATCGCCCGCAGCAACGTCGACTTGCCGCTGCCGGATCGGCCGCTGAGCATCACCCGCTCGCCCGGCTCCACCGTCATGTCGGCATTGGTCAGCAGGTGACGACCATCAGCCAAGTCCAGACCGAGATTGTGCACTTTGAGTTCGCTGCCCTGATTCTGCACATCGATGGCCGGCGTACGCTGTTCGTTATCGGTCATGGCCTGACGGAAACTCAGCAGACGATCACAGGTGGCACGCCAGGACGCGAGGCTCTGATACGCACTGATAAACCAGCTGAAACTCTCCTGGACGTTGCCGAATGCCGAGCTGATCTGCATCAGCTCACCCAGTTCGATCTTGCCGGCGAGGTAACGCGGCGACGCAACGATAAACGGGAAAATGATCGCAGCCTGGCTGTAACCGGCAGTGAAAAATGTCAGGCGCTTGGACACTTTCATGATGTCCCAGAAGTTATGCCAGACCATGCCGAAACGGTTGCTCAAGCGACGGTTCTCATTCGGTTCGCCGTTATACAACGCGATGCTTTCGGCATTCTCGCGAATCCGCACCATGGAAAAACGCAGGTCGGCTTCGAAGCGTTGTTGTTGGTTATTCAGGCCGATCAGGCGACGACCGATCAAATGCGTCAGCCAGCTACCCACCACGGCGTAGACCAGCACGCACCAGAACATGTAGCCGGGAATGGTGATGCCATAGACTTCGATGCTGCCTGACACGCCCCACAAAATGATCGAGAACGACACCAGACTGACGATATTGCGCAGCAGGCCGATCCCCAACTCAAGGGTGTTGGAAGTGAAGTTGTTAAGGTCTTCGGAAATCCGCTGATCCGGGTTATCGGTGTAACCGCCCTGCTCCAGCTGGTAGTAATTCTTGTCGGCGAGCCAACGGGAAAAATGCTTTTCGGTGAGCCAGGCCCGCCAGCGAATCGTCAGCATCTGGGTCAGATACAGCCGATACACCGCACCGACAATCGCAACGGCCGCAATACCGCAAAAATATAGAATCAAGCGCCAGAACGCCGCCTCATCCTTCTTTTGCAGCGCGTTGTAGAAATCCTTGTACCAGGTGTTGAACCACACCGAGATCCCCACGCTCAGCAACGAGAGCGCGGTCACTGCAATCAGCAATGTCCAGGCCTTGCCCTTCTCTTCACTGCGCCAGTAGGGCGTGATGATCGCCCACACTTTGCGAAAAAACTGCCCGCGCACAGCATCGTTGACCGCGGAATATTCAGCGTTCTGATTCATGGAAAAGGCTCGATAAAGAAAAGAACAGACACGCACCGATCATAGTTGATCGGTTCGTTTCATCGCCAGAGTGGGACTGGCTCATTCAGGGATTGTTCAGATTTGCAGGGGTTTCAGTATCGCAGCGAGCGCACGTACCGTTCATCGGGACTGTCAGAGTTGACAGTAGAGGGGGGCTATTCAGGCTGATCAACTGGGCTGGCCTCCTGCAAGGAATTCGCTGTGAATCAGGAGAGCAGGTTACCCCTCTGACAACGAAAGGAATTGGTCATGAACAAAGTAGAAAACCCGCTTAATGCTCCAACCAGCGATTCGATCAAGAATGGCAAACTGTCTATCAGTGAGGTGAGTGATTCGGGGATTACAGTCAAATTCAGTTCCGATAACCCCAAGGTTGATATCCATCTTGCCTGGATCGGATATGCCTCCGAAAAGAAATCCGAACAGAAAGGCGGTAAAAACAACGAGCTCATTCTCCCGGTATCAAAAGCTACCGTGAAAAGCTGGTTGGGGCTGGATCTCTACGCGCAATGCGAAGCGACTCTGGGTGGAAAAAAATACTCATCGCCAAAAATGTTCTTCACGGTCGTAGCTTGAACCCAGGCGCTACCCGAATGCAGGGTAGCGCCTGTTTCATTCAATCCAGCTCATTTGCCCAGAAAACCTTTCAACGACGAACCGGGCGCTTCTGCAGTTTGCGCTGCAGGGTGCGGCGGTGCATGCCCAGGGCGCGGGCAGTGGCGGAAATGTTGCCTTCATGCTCGGTCAGCACACGCTGGATGTGCTCCCATTGCAGGCGGTCAACCGACATCGGGTTTTCCGGCACCAGACTGTCGAGGTCGGCGTGCTCGGAGAGCAGCGCGGCCAGTACGTCATCGGCGTCGGCCGGTTTGCACAGGTAGTTGCAGGCGCCGCGCTTGATCGCTTCGACCGCGGTGGCAATGCTCGAATAACCGGTGAGGATCACCACGCGCATTTCCGGGTCCAGCTCCAGCAGCTTGGGCAGCAGCACCAGGCCGGAGTCGCCGTCCATTTTCAAGTCCAGCGCGGCGTAGTCCGGCAGGTCGGCCTGGGCGATGGTCAGGCCTTCTTCGGCGGAACCTGCGGTGCTGACGCGAAAGCCACGACGAGCCATGGCACGGGCCATTACTCGGGTGAACGTTGCGTCGTCGTCGACCAGCAGCAAATGCGGCAGTTCTTCGCCTTCGACTTGGATTTCGTCACTCATGTTGGTCTCCTCGGGCGCCGTGGGGCAGGCGCAGCTCGGTGAGCGTGCCGCCTTCCTCATGACTATAGAGTTTCACTGAGCCGCCGGCGCGTGTCACGCTGGCCTTGCTCAAAAACAGGCCCAGGCCGAAACCTTTGCCCTTGGTGGTAAAAAACGGTTTGCCGATCTGCTCGGCGATGGCCAGCGGCACACCGGCGCCGTGGTCACGAATGCTTATGGTCACGGTTTCCGCGTCCCAGTCCAGCGTCACCTGAAGATTTTCCGGGCAGGCGTCGGCGGCATTGTTCAGCAGGTTGAGCAGCGCCTGGGTCAGATCAGGCGGCGGTGCCATGCGCGGCACGGTGCCCTGGCCGAGACGCTGGAAGCGATAACTGGCTTCCGGACGCATCAGGTGCCAGCGGTTCAGCGCTTCGTCGAGCCATTGGGTGACGTCCTGCATTTCCACGGCCATACGGCGGTTGGCTTCGGCGGCACGCACCAGTTGCTGCAGGGTTTCTTTGCAGAGTTTGACCTGGTCCTGCAGCACCTTGAGGTCGTCCTGCAGCATCGCGTCGGGATGATCCTGCTGCATTTCCTTGAGCAACACACTCATGGTCGCCAGCGGCGTGCCGAGTTCATGCGCGGCGCCGGCCGCCTGAGTGGCGACGGCGAGCAATTGCTGATCGCGCAGGCCTTCTTCGCGACGAATCGCCCGCAACTCTTCCTGACGACGCAGCTCTTCCGCCATGCGCGCGGCGAAAAACGTGATCACCGCAGCGGCCAGCGCGAAGCTCAGCCACATGCCGTAGATCTGCAGGTTCTCGCGAGCCACCGGCAGGGTTTCCAACGGATAGAAACGCGTGAGCATCACGGTGTACAGCGCCAGCGCGATACCCGACAGAATCACCGAATAACGCCACGGCAGCGTCACCGCCGCGATGGTCAGCGGCACCAGATAGTAGGAAACGAACGGGTTGGTCGAACCGCCGGAGAAATACAGCAACGCACTGTGGATCACCAGATCACAGGCCAGTTGCAGGGCATATTCGAGTTCAGTCACCGGCCATGAAGTGCGCAGGCGTACGGCGGTGAACACGCACAGCAGAATCGAGCAGCCGAGGGTCATCGCCAGTTGCACCCACGGCAACGGCAGCAGTTGCAGCCAGTAGGCCAGGCCGACGGAACCGGCCTGCGCGGCGAGCACCAGGGTGCGAATGAAAGTCAGCCGCCAGAGGTTCTGGCGAGTGGCGGAAGTCAGTTGTACGGGGGCGAGCATGAGCTCTCCTGATGAGCGCTCCAGGCGGATCGCACGGAGTATAACCAAGCCGCGCCTTTGAGAGGCGAAAGTGCGGCAAATGACCACATGGCGTTGCCGGTAAAATGGGCTACCTCACATGGCTGTCTGAGATCGACTGTGGCGAGGGAGCTTGCTCCCGCTCGGCTGCGAAGCAGTCGTAAATCCGGTATCTCCGATATTTCTGGCAGATCACGGTTGCCGGGTTTGGGACTGCTTCGCAGTCCAGCGGGAGCAAGCTCCCTCGCCACAAGAGCGCACTCGATTCAGGATCTGCGGTGATCCCGGCCATCTGTATAGAAGTTGTAACTGGGCGAACCGGATCGCAGAAGCTAGAGTCTGATGGTTTCACGCAGGGACGAACCAACACCTGCGCATTATTCAAGGAGCCTTCATGCACACCTTTCGCCGCAGCGCCGCCCTTCTCGCCCTGACCGTCGGCAGCATCGCCAGCCTTCCGGCGCTGGCCGCCGATGAGCTGCACTACAACCAGATTTCCCTGCGCGCCGAAGTCAGCCAGGAAGTGGCCCGCGACCTGATGATCGTGACGCTCTACACCGAAGCGCAAAACACCGACCCGGCCAAACTCGCCGCGGACGTCAGCACCACCATGAACAAGGCACTCGCACAGGCCAAGCAAGTCAAAGACATCACCCTGCGCCAGGGCAGCCGCAACAGCTACCCGATCTACGACACCAAAGGCCAGAAGATCACCGGCTGGCGTGAACGCGCCGAACTGCGCCTGGAAAGCGCCGACTTCGCCGCCCTGTCCAAACTCACCGGCGAACTGCTGACCGACCTGAAAATGGGCGGCATGGACTTCGCCATCGCCGAGCCGACCCGCAAGGCCAGCGAGGACAAGTTGCTGAAAGAAGCCGTCAGCGCCTTCAAGGCCCGCGCGCAATTGGCCACTGACGCACTGGGCGGCAAGGGGTACAAAATCGTCAACCTGAACCTCAACAGCAACGGTTATCCACAACCGTACATGCGCGCCCCGATGATGATGAAAGCCGCCGGCATGGCGGATTCGGCACCGGTCACGCCGGAAGTAGAAGCCGGCACCAGCCAGGTCAGCCTGACCGCCGATGGCTCGATCGAAGTGCTGATGCAGTGAATTGATGTGGGCTGAATGACAAACCGGCGATCAGTGAATGATCGCCGGTTTTTTTGTGCCTGGATTTTGTGGTGAATGTTCCGCCGCCATCGCGAGCAGGCTCACTCCTACAATTTGGAATGCGTTCCCCTGTAGGAGTGAGCCTGCTCGCGATGAACGATAACGCGGTCTCAGGTCTGCGGATCCACCCGATCCAGCGCCCGATTCACCGCCAGTTCAGCCAGCATGATGATCTGCTGAATCGCCAGCGCCGTATTGCGCTGCGGGCGACTGAGCTGATCGGCGAAATCACTGGCCATGGTGTTGGCCGAGGCCAGGGACTCGCAGGCGTGGGCCAGCAGACTTTCCGTGTCGATGCCCGGATGGACGAGGAACATCGAACTCGGGGGGCGCGGTTTTGTAGCTTCGGGGCTGAGGTAGAAATCGAGGGCGCGTTTGATCGCTTCGCGGTTTTTTGCGAGGTCTTCGGCGTGGAGGGCTTCGGTGAGTGGGGTTGTGGGTTCGAGCGGTGGATCTGGGACTGGCTTAGTCATTGGATAACCCTATTTTGCAAATGAATGCCAGCACTTGCCGTTTCTCACGCGGCGAAGTGGGTGGCAGCTATGTGCGAGGTGAGAAACCGGAAAAATAGGAAACCGGCCAGACCGAAGTCTGCCCGCACACAGCCGCCATGAAGCATTTGCAGGCAACAGATAAGCCGCCGGCAATTATGCGGACACATGGACTGAATCACTAATTTTTCCAGGCTCTCACACCCGATCGCTGAGTTTTCAGCGACAGTTCAAGGCTAGAGAGCTGGCGTCCGAGGGACAACCTGAAAACCTTGTGGGAAGGTTCTGGTTATTTGAAACGACTTTAAACAAGCCAATTTTATCAGGTGACTGGACGGGCCTCTTCGCGAGCAAGCCCGCTCCCACAGTGGATGGCGTGCAGGCAGTTAGAGATTGGTCGGCTGTCAGGCCGCCATCACTTAGCCAGTCGCCGCACCCGCTTTTCACCACTCAACACGATGAGCGTTAGCTCGAGTACCGCTTTTGATCTTGATCCACGGGCGACGTCGGAAGGCTGAGTGGAGGGATTGATCCGGGGGTGGGAGCGCAGCGACCGTTTGGCGCAGCCAAACACAGCGAGAGGAGGTGCAGCGAAGCAAACCGTAGGCGCTGCGCCCGGATCGATCCCGCAGCGAAGGCACCCCGAGCCCCAGCGAGCGGGCCGAACGCAGGAGCAAGCCTTTTTGGTTACTTTTTCGGCGTCTGGAAAAAGTGACCCGCCGTAAGGGCGGAACCCCAAGCCGCCGTTACCGCAGCAACGGATATGCACCCAAAAGCCCCAGATATACCGAGATAGACACCCCAATAAGAAAAACGATATTTCCGAACACACCCAAATCCCCGCTAACCTGAAAAAACAACCACCTCCAAATCCCGGGGACTCCATGGAAAGATTCACCCTAAAACCACTACTAATCACCCTCGCACTAACAGCCATAGCCCCGATCGCAAACGCAGCCACCACCCTGGTCTACTGCTCCGAAGCCAGCCCGGCAGGCTTCGACCCCAGCCAATACACCAGCGGCACCGACTTCGACGCCTCAGCCGAAACCGTCTTCAACCGCCTCACCCATTTCCAGCGCGGCGGCACCGAAGTCGAACCCGGCCTGGCAATCAACTGGGACGTAAGCCCGGACGGCCTCCAGTACACCTTCCACCTACGGCAAGGCGTGAAATTCCACACAACGGAATATTTCACCCCGACCCGCGACTTCAACGCCGACGACGTACTGTTCACCTTCCAGCGCCTGCTCGACCCCGACAACGCCTTTCGCAAGGCCTACCCCGCCGAGTCCCCGTACTTCACCGACATGGGCCTGAACACCACGATCAAATCGGTAGAAAAAATCGACGATCAGACCGTGCGCTTCAGCCTGAACAACGTCGACGCCGCGTTCGTGCAAAACCTCGCCATGAGCTTCGCCTCGGTGCAATCGGCCGAATACGCCGCGCAACTGCTAAAGGAAGGCAAAGCCGCCGACCTCAACCAGAAACCGGTGGGCACCGGCCCGTTCGTATTCAAGCGCTACCAGAAAGATTCGCAGATCCGCTACGCCGCCAACCCGGCCTACTGGAAACCTGAAGACGTGAAGATCGACAACCTGATCTTCTCGATCACCCCCGACGCCGCCGTACGCCTGCAGAAACTCAAGGCCGGCGAATGCCAGGTCAGCGGCTACCCGCGCCCGGCCGACATCGAAGTGATGCAACAAGACCCGAACCTGCGCGTGCTCAAGCAGCCCGGTTTCAACCTCGGCTTCCTTGCCTACAACACCACTCACCCGCCATTGGACCAGCTCAAGGTCCGTCAGGCACTGGACATGGCCATCGACAAACCGGCAATCATCAAAGCGGTTTACCAGAGTGCCGGCCAACTGGCGCAGAACGCCTTGCCGCCGGCGCAATGGTCGTATGACCCGAACATCAAGGACGCGCCATACGACCCGGTGAAGGCCAAGGCGCTACTCAAGGAAGCCGGGGTTGCGCCGGGTACCACCATCAACCTGTGGGCGATGACGGTGCAGCGCGCCTCAAACCCGAATGCACGCATGTCGGCGCAGATGATCCAGCAGGATTGGGAGAAAATCGGCATCAAGGCCAACATCGTCAGCTACGAATGGGGCGAGTACATCAAGCGTGCGAAAAATGGCGAACACGACGCGATGATCTATGGTTGGACAGGTGACAACGGCGACCCGGACAACTGGCTCGGCGTGCTCTACAGCTGCGCCGCGGTCAAGGGCAGCAACTACGCCAAGTGGTGCGACCCGGCCTACGACAAACTGGTGCAGCAGGCCAAGGTGACCACCGACAAGGCGCAACGGGTAAAACTGTATCAACAGGCGCAACTGATCCTTAAACAGCAGGTGCCGATCACCCCGATCGCCAACTCCACGGTGTTCCAGCCGCTGCGCAAGGAAGTGACCGACTTCAAGATCAGTCCGTTTGGCCTTACGCCCTTCTACGGCGTGGGTATAAATAAGTAACACCGAGCCCCAATGCGGCGCGCACAACGTGACCGGCGCACCGTTTTGGGGCTTCGTTTGCACCGTAAAATGCACCCGCAAACGGTCAAATGCGTCAAAAGTTATACAGATGCGACATTAAGGTACGTACGTGCCACCGTTTAACGCTCGCTCACACTCTGGATCTTGCATTGGGTATGGCCCCTGCATAAGTATCCGCAGGCACGACTCACGAGGTCGTACCTCAATATTAAAAAATGACAACAAATCATGAGGCCAACATGCTTAAACACGCGGTCATTCCGTTTTTAGTCGGCGCAGGCTTGTTAGCCTCCGCACCTTTCGCATCCGCTGCGACTAACCTGGTGTTCTGCTCCGAAGGGAGCCCGGCCGGTTTTGATCCAGGCCAGTACACCACCGGAACCGACTTCGACGCCTCAGCCGAAACCATGTTCAACCGCCTGAGCCAGTTCGAGCGTGGCGGCACCGCCGTTATCCCGGGCCTGGCCACCAGCTGGGACATTTCCCCGGACGGCCTGACTTACACCTTCCACTTGCGTGAAGGCGTCAAGTTCCACACCACCCCGTATTTCAAGCCGACTCGTGAGTTCAACGCCGACGACGTGCTGTTCACCTTTAATCGCATGATTAACAAGGATGACCCGTTCCGTAAGGCGTACCCGACCGAATTCCCGTACTTCACCGACATGGGGATGGACACCAACATCACCAAGATCGATAAAGTCGACGACCACACCGTTAAGTTCACGCTGAAAGAAGTCGACGCCGCGTTCATCCAGAACATGGCCATGAGCTTCGCCTCGATCCAGTCCGCCGAGTACGCAGCCCAGCTGCTCAAGGAAGGCAAGGCTGCCGACATCAACCAGAAGCCGATCGGCACTGGCCCGTTCGTGTTCAAGAGCTACCAGAAAGACTCGAACATCCGCTACACCGGCAACAAGGATTACTGGAAGCCTGAGGACGTGAAGATCGACAACCTGATCTTCGCCATCACCACCGACCCGTCGGTACGTATCCAGAAACTGAAAAAGAACGAGTGCCAGGTCACCCTGTTCCCGCGTCCGGCGGATCTCGCGGCGCTGAAGGCCGACAAAACCCTGAAGATGCCTGACCAGGCCGGTTTCAACCTGGGCTACATCGCCTACAACGTGATGGACAAGGTCAAGGGCAGCAACGAGGCTAACCCGCTGGCTGACCTGCGCGTACGTCAGGCGCTGGACATGGCGGTGAACAAGCCGCAGATCATCGATTCGGTTTACCAGGGCGCCGGCCAGCTGGCCGTCAACGCCATGCCACCGACCCAGTGGTCCTACGACACCACCATCAAGGACGCCAAGTACGATCCTGAAAAAGCCAAGCAACTGCTCAAGGAAGCTGGCGTCAAGGAAGGTACCGAGATCGTTCTGTGGGCGATGCCGGTGCAGCGTCCGTACAACCCGAACGCCAAGCTGATGGCTGAAATGCTCCAGTCCGACTGGAAGAAGATCGGCCTGAACGTGAAGATCACCAGCTACGAGTGGGGCGAGTACATCAAGCGTTCCAAAGGTGGCGAGAACCAGGCCATGATCATTGGCTGGAGCGGTGACAATGGTGACCCGGACAACTGGCTGAACGTGCTGTTCGGCTGCGACTCGCTCAGCGGCAACAACTTCTCCAAGTGGTGCGACAAGAAGTTCGACGGCCTCGTCAAGGAAGCCAAGCGCACGACCGACCAGGCCAAGCGCACCGAACTGTACAAACAGGCGCAACACGTCCTCAAAGATGCAGTCCCAATGACACCTATCGCTCACTCGACGGTGTATCAACCCATGCGCGCCAACGTGCAGGACTTCAAGATCAGCCCATTCGGCTTGAATTCCTTCTATGGCGTCAGCGTCAGCAATTAAGCCATTGCAAGGGCGACGTTCATGACGTCGCCCTTGCTTTAGCTGCCGGGAAGTCAGGAATTTGCCTACAGCCAATTCCGCTGCGGATGACTGCAGTGGCATAGGACGTGTCGACTTTTCCTACGAGTTTTCAGGCAATTACGCATTTACTGCCAGACCCACGGCCCCTACCGTCGGGTTCTGACCAGTTTCTGCGTGTGCCACCGGCTTGCCGTACGTGCTGGATTGAGCTCGATGCCACCTCAACGTCCCTGGACGGGACCGCGGTGCATTGAACAACACTACAAAAAAGAGGGAGCGTCATGCGCCATACCTTGGTTTTTTCCGCACTGCTGGGCGCCGGCCTGTTGGCCGCCACGTCCGCCAGTTACGCCGCCAGCAACAGCCTGGTGTTCTGCTCCGAAGGCAGCCCGGCGGGTTTTGATACCGCGCAATACACGACGGCCACCGATAACGATGCCGCCGAGCCGCTGTACAACCGCCTGGTCGAGTTTGAAAAAGGCGCGACCAACGTCGTACCGGGACTGGCAACCAAGTGGGATATTTCCGAGGATGGTCTCAAGTACACCTTTCACCTGCGTGAAGGTGTGAAATTTCATACAACGCCGTACTTCAAACCGACGCGCGATTTCAACGCCGACGACGTGCTGTTCACGTTTAACCGCATGCTCGATCCGCAACAGCCATTCCGTAAGGCTTATCCGACCGAATTCCCGTATTTCAACGGGATGAGCCTGAACAAGAACATTGCCAAGGTCGAAAAGACCGGGCCGCTGACCGTGGAGTTCACGCTCAACAGCGTCGACGCCGCGTTCATCCAGAACATCGCCATGAGCTTCGCTGCCATCCTGTCCGCCGAATACGCCGACAAGCTGCTGGCCGAAGGCAAGCCGAGCGACATCAACCAGAAGCCGGTCGGCACCGGGCCGTTCGTGTTCAAGAGCTATCAGAAAGACTCGAATATCCGTTACACCGGTAACGAGCACTACTGGGACCCGAGCCGGGTCAAGCTGAAGAACCTGATCTTCGCGATCAACACCGACGCTTCGGTACGCGTGCAGAAGCTCAAGGCCGGCGAATGCCAGATCACCCTGCATCCACGCCCTGCCGATGTCGAAGCACTGAAGGTCGACCCGAAACTGCAGCTGATTTCCAAGCCGGGCTTCAACCTCGGCTACATCGCCTACAACGTGCGCCACAAGCCCTTCGACCAGCTCGAAGTACGTCAGGCGCTGGACATGGCGGTGAATAAACAGGGGATTCTCAACGCTGTTTATCAAGGCGCCGGGCAACTGGCGGTCAACGCCATGCCACCGACCCAGTGGTCCTACGACGACAGCATCAAAGACGCCGCCTACAACCCGGAAAAAGCCCGCGAGCTGCTCAAGGCTGCCGGCGTGAAAGAAGGCACCGAGATCACCCTGTGGGCGATGCCGGTACAGCGTCCATACAACCCGAACGCCAAACTGATGGCCGAAATGCTCCAGGCAGACTGGGCGAAAATCGGTCTGAAAGTGAAGATCGTCAGCTACGAATGGGGCGAGTACATCAAGCGCACCAAGAATGGCGAGCACGATATCAGCCTGATCGGCTGGACCGGCGACAACGGGGACCCGGACAACTGGCTGGGCACCCTGTACAGCTGCGACGCCATTGGCGGCAACAACTATTCCATGTGGTGCGATCCGGCGTACGACAAGCTGATCAAAGAGGCCAAGGTCGTCACCGATCGCGACCAGCGCACCACGCTCTACAAACAGGCGCAGCAGTTGCTCAAGCAGCAAGTGCCGATCACGCCTGTCGCCCACTCGACGGTCAACCAGCCGTTAAGCGCCAGGGTTGAAGGCTTCAAGGTCAGCCCCTTCGGTCGCAATGTATTCTCGGGCGTCAGTATCGATTAACCCAACCGATTAGCCGCAACGCTGAGGGGGACCGTCTACCCCCCTCACGCAAGCGCCTTGCCGAAATTCGCCAATCCGGCCTTTTGCAAACGTTTGCGATGTGTGAAATGAGTTCTAAACCAATAACCGGCCAACCTAAAAAGCCGGCATAAAAAGAAAGTAAAGGAGCTTCACCCATGAAACTGAGCAGCACCGCGATCCTGGCCCTGGCCATAAGCAGCGTCACCGCCACCGCGTATGCGGAAGAGCAGAGCCAGGCGTTCACCCCGGTGACCGTCAACGAGAAGAGCGCCCAGGCTGACGCCAAAGGTTTCCTCGAAGGTTCGACAATCAGCGGCACGACCCGCAACTGGTACGCCAACGAGCAACTCAAGCGCGGCGGCAAGTTCACCTACCGCAAAGATGGCGTCGCCACCCCGACCGATCGTCGTATCAACTGGGTACAGGGCACCATCGTCAACTTCAGCTCCGGCTTCACTGAGGGCACCGTCGGTGTCAGCACTGAAATTGCCGCTTACAACGCTGTAGCACTGGAGCGTAATCGCAAGGATCTGGCCTCCAACAACGGTGGTGCACCGGGTTCTCGTCCAGGCGCGGGCAACAACCGTACGCTGACCAAAGAAGGCGGCGACGCTGAAGGCCAGTGGAGCAAACTGGGCCTGGCCAACGTCAAGTTCCGCGTGTCGAACACAACCCTGACCGCCGGTCGCCAGAACTTCAGCACCCCGATCGTCGACACCATCGGCAACCGTGCGCTGCCTTCGAGCTTTGAAGGTGTGAGCCTGCACAGCGAAGAACTGAACAACCTGTCGTTTGACGCCGGCAGCTTCGACCGCGTATCGCCGCGTACCGAAGAGAGCCTGTCCAAGTTCCGCTCCGAGTACACCAACAACAACGCCGAAACCGATCGCGTCAGCATCGTCGGCCTGAACTATCAGCCGCTGAAAAGCCTGAAGACCAGCCTGTACGCCTCCAAGGTTGAAGACTTCTGGAACCAGTACTACTTCGGCGCCACCCACGAACTGGGTGACAGCAATGTCGTCAGCCTGACCACCGGCCTGAACTACTACAAGACCGTCGATACCGGCAAAAAAGAGATGGGCGAAATCGACAACGACACCTACTCGCTGTCGTTCGGCCTGACTCACCAGGCCCACAGCCTGACCTTCTCGTACCAGGCCATCAACGGTGACGAGTACTTCGACTACCTGCACGAAACCAACGGCATCTACCTGGCCAACTCCCTGCTGTCGGACTTCAACGGCCCGAACGAGAAATCCTTCCAGGTTGCCTACGGTCTGAACATGGCCGAATACGGCGTGCCAGGTCTGAAGTTCAACATCTATCAGGCTCGCGGCTGGGGCATCGACGGCACTCATTACACTGGCACTGCGTATGACGTACGCAACATGGACGGCGAGCACCACTACGAATACGGCATTGGTGCAACCTACGCGGTACAGAGCGGCCCACTCAAGGCGACCACCATCCGTGGCACCTACACCGCTCACCGCGCCAGCGAAAACCAGTCCGATGGCAGCATCAACGAGTTCCGTCTCGTGACCACCATCCCGTTCAACATCCTGTAAAAACCGCCAACCGACGGCTGACTCATGACGAGTCGGCCGTTCGGTTTTTTGTCTTCAACCGATTGCAGAGGGTTATCGATGAAAATGCTTCCCCTACGTGCGGCCGTCGCTGCCGCGTTGTTGAGCGCCGCCATCGGCGTCTCGGCCAAACCCTTGGTGGTCTGCACCGAAGCCAGTCCGGAAGGCTTCGATATGGTCCAGTACACAACTGCAGTCACTGCCGATGCGGTGGCCGAAACCATCTTCAACCGCCTGGCCGACTTCAAGCCCGGCACCACCGAAGTGATTCCGGCACTGGCCGAATCCTGGGACATCAGTGAAGACGGCCTGACGTACACGTTCCACCTGCGCAAAGGCGTCAAGTTTCACACCACCGAATACTTCAAGCCGACCCGCGACATGAACGCCGACGACGTGGTCTGGAGCTTCCAGCGTCAGCTGGACCCGAATCACCCGTGGCACAAACTGTCGAGCGTGGGCTTCCCGTACTTTGAAAGCATGGGCTTCAAGGAACTGCTCAAAAGCGTAGAGAAAGTCGACGACAACACGGTCAAGTTCACCCTGACCCGCCGCGAAGCGCCGTTCCTGGCCGACATCGCCATGGCCTTCTCCTCGATCTACCCGGCCGAATACGCCGACCAGTTGCTCAAGTCCGGCAAGACCGGCGACCTCAACAACAAACCAGTCGGCACCGGCCCGTTCATCTTCCAGCGTTATGCCAAGGATGCGCAGGTGCGCTTCAAGGCCAACCCGGACTACTTCCGTGGCAAGGCCCCGGCTGACGCGCTGATCCTGGCGATTGCCACCGACAACAACGTGCGTCTGCAGAAGCTCAAGGCCAACGAGTGCCAGATTGCGCTGTATCCGAAACCGGATGACATCCCGAGCATCAAGAAAGACAGCAACCTGAAAGTCGACGAGATGGACGCGATGACCGTCTCGTACATCGCCATGAACACCCAGCACAAATACATGAGCGACGTGCGCGTGCGTAAGGCCATCGACATCGCCTTCGACAAGGAAGCCTACGTCAACGCGCTGTTCGGCAAAGGCAACGCCAGCGTGGCGGTCAACCCGTACCCGCCGACGCTGCTGGGTTACAACCACGACCTGAAGAACCCGCCACGCGACCTGGACAAGGCGCGTGCCCTGCTCAAGGAAGCCGGGGTTCCGGAAGGCACCGTGTTTACCCTGTTTACCCGTAACGGCGGCGGCCCGACCAACCCGAATCCGATGCTCGGCGCGCAGATGATGCAGGCTGACCTGGCGAAAGTCGGAATCAAGATCGACATCCGCGTCATGGAATGGGGCGAAATGCTCAAGCGCGCCAAGGCCGGCGAGCACGACATGGTGTCGGCCGGATGGGCGGGCGACAACGGCGACCCGGATAACTTCCTGACGCCTATGCTCAGTTGCGAAGCAGCCAAGAACGGCGAAAACTACGCGCGCTGGTGCAACGAGAAATTCCAGACCCTGCTCGACGAAGCACGGGCTAAAGTAGATCCGGCCGAACGCGCCAAACTCTACGAACAGGCCCAGGTGCTGTTTAATCAGGACCAACCGTGGATCAGCATGGCCCACACCCGGATGTTTACCGCAATGCGCAACAACGTAGAGGGTTATCACATCAGCCCTCTCACAACCAATAACTTCGCCACTACCCAGGTGAAGTAGATAAGAAACTCCCGGCCTCCCTGACCCCAGGGTCGCCGGGCACGCCTAACCGGCTGATGAGGTACCACACAAGATGTTTAGTTTTATTGCCCGCCGACTGGGGTTGTTGATCCCCACGTTTTTCGGCATCACCTTGCTGACTTTCGCGTTGATTCGCATGATTCCGGGCGACCCCGTGGAAGTGATGATGGGCGAACGTCGGGTCGACCCCGAAATGCACGCTCAGGCAATGGAACGCCTAGGTCTGAACAAACCGCTGTATGCCCAGTACCTGGACTACATCGGCAAACTGGCCCACGGCGATCTCGGCGAATCCCTGCGTACGCGTGAGAGCGTATGGACCGAGTTCACCTCCCTCTTCCCGGCGACCCTGGAACTGTCCATGGCCGCCCTGCTGTTTGCCGGCATCCTCGGTCTTCTGGCCGGGGTGATTGCGGCGCTCAAGCGAGGATCCCTGTTCGACCATGGGGTGATGGGCATCTCCCTGGCGGGGTATTCGATGCCGATCTTCTGGTGGGGCCTGATCCTGATCATGTTCTTCTCGGTGAGCCTGGGCTGGACCCCGGTGTCCGGACGGATCGACCTGCTTTACGACATTGAGCCGCGCACCGGTTTCATGCTGATCGACACGCTGCTGGCCGATGACATGGGCGCATTCCTCGATGCCCTGCACCACCTGATCCTGCCGGCCATCGTGCTCGGCACCATTCCGCTGGCGGTGATCGCGCGGATGACCCGTTCGTCGATGCTTGAAGTGCTGCGCGAAGACTACATCCGCACCGCCAAGGCCAAAGGCCTGTCGCCGTCGCGCGTGGTGTTCGTGCACGGTCTGCGCAACGCGCTGATTCCGGTCCTGACCGTGGTCGGCCTGCAAGTCGGCACCCTGCTGGCCGGTGCAGTCCTGACCGAAACCATTTTCTCCTGGCCCGGCATCGGTAAATGGCTGATCGAAGCCATCGGCGCCCGGGACTACCCGGTTGTGCAAAACGGCATCCTGTTAATCGCCTGCCTGGTGATTCTGGTCAACTTCGTAGTGGACATCCTCTACGGCTTTGCCAACCCACGCATCCGTCATCAGCGCTGAGGTCCATACCATGAGCACTCCAACATCCTCAGTAGCCACTTCCGCCCCAAGCGCGGATCAAAGCCTGCTGTACCCGTCACCGTACAAAGAATTCTGGCAAGCCTTCTCCAAGAACAAGGGCGCGGTTGCCGGCCTGCTGTTCATGCTGCTGATCATCTTCTGCGCGATCTTCGCGCCGTGGGTCGCGCCGCATAACCCAAGCGAGCAATACCGTGACTTCCTGCTGACGCCACCGGCGTGGCTCGAAGGCGGGCAGATGCAATTCCTGCTCGGCACCGATGAACTGGGTCGCGACCTGCTGTCACGTCTGATCCAGGGTTCGCGCCTGTCGCTGCTGATCGGTCTGTCGTCGGTGGTGATGTCGCTGATCCCGGGGATCCTGCTGGGTCTGTTCGCCGGTTTCTTCCCGAAAATGATCGGCCCGACCATCATGCGTCTGATGGACATCATGCTGGCCCTGCCGTCCCTGCTGCTGGCTGTGGCGATCGTCGCCATCCTCGGCCCTGGCCTGATCAACACCGTGATCGCCATTGCTGTGGTATCGCTGCCGTCCTACGTGCGTCTGACCCGTGCTGCGGTGATGGGCGAACTGAACCGCGACTACGTAACCGCCGCACGCCTGGCCGGTGCCGGTCTGCCACGTCTGATGTTCATCACCGTGCTGCCCAACTGCATGGCGCCGCTGATCGTGCAGGCCACCCTGAGCTTCTCCTCGGCGATTCTCGATGCCGCCGCCCTGGGCTTCCTCGGCCTTGGCGTACAACCGCCAACCCCTGAGTGGGGCACCATGCTGGCCTCGGCCCGCGACTACATCGAACGCGCCTGGTGGGTCGTGAGTCTGCCTGGTTTGACCATTTTGCTCAGCGTGCTGGCAATCAACTTGATGGGCGACGGTCTGCGCGATGCGCTGGACCCGAAACTCAAGAACGCCGCCTGAGGAGATTCCCATGTCACTGTTAGAAATCAAGAATCTCAACGTTCGCTTCGGCGACAAAACCGCGACACCCGTTGTCGATGGCCTCGACCTGAAAGTCGACAAAGGCGAAGTCCTGGCGATCGTTGGCGAATCGGGTTCGGGTAAATCCGTAACCATGATGGCGCTGATGGGCCTGATCGAGCATCCCGGCATCGTCACCGCCGACTCGCTCAGCTTTGACGGCAAAGACATGCTCAAGCTGAGCAATCGTCAACGTCGGCAAATCGTCGGCAAAGACCTGTCGATGGTGTTCCAGGACCCGATGACCGCGCTGAATCCGAGCTACACCGTCGGTTTCCAGATCGAAGAAGTGCTGCGTCTGCACCTGAAAATGTCCGGCAAGCAAGCGCGCAAACGCGCCATCGAACTGCTGGAAAAAGTGGAGATCCCGGGCGCCGCCAGCCGTATGGACGCCTACCCGCACCAACTGTCTGGCGGTATGAGCCAGCGTGTCGCGATTGCCATGGCGATTGCCGGCGAACCGAAACTGCTGATCGCCGACGAACCGACCACGGCACTCGACGTAACCATTCAGGCACAGATCATGGATCTGCTGCTGGCGTTGCAGAAAGAACAGAACATGGGCCTGGTGCTGATCACTCACGACCTCGCGGTCGTGGCCGAAACCGCCCAGCGCGTGTGCGTGATGTACGCCGGCCAGGCTGTCGAAGTCGGTCAGGTGCCGCAACTGTTCGACATCCCGGCACACCCGTACAGCGAAGCGTTGCTCAAGGCGATTCCGGAACACAGCCAGGGCGCCGAGCGTCTGGCGACACTGCCGGGCATCGTCCCGGGCCGTTATGACCGTCCGCAGGGTTGCCTGCTGTCGCCGCGCTGCCCGTACGTGCAGGACACCTGCCGCGCGCAACGTCCGACCCTTGATCCGAAAAGCAACAGCCTCGCGCGCTGCTTCTTCCCGCTGAACCAGGAGGTGGCGTAATGGCCGTCGTACTTACCGCCCGCGACCTGACCCGTCACTACGAAGTGTCCCGTGGCCTGTTCAAGGGGCACGCCACCGTACGCGCGCTCAACGGCGTGTCGTTCGAACTGGAAGCCGGCAAGACCCTCGCCGTGGTCGGCGAATCGGGCTGCGGCAAATCCACCCTCGCCCGTGCCCTGACCCTGATTGAAGAGCCGTCGTCCGGTTCGTTGAAAATCGCCGGCCAGGAAGTCGCCGGTGCCGACAAGGCTCAGCGCAAGCAACTGCGCAAAGACGTGCAGATGGTGTTCCAGAGCCCGTACGCGTCATTGAATCCTCGGCAGAAAGTCGGTGACCAACTCGGCGAGCCGCTGCTGATCAACACCAACCTGTCCGCCGCTGAACGCCGCGAAAAAGTCCAGGCGATGATGAAGCAGGTCGGCTTGCGTCCCGAGCACTACCAGCGCTATCCGCACATGTTCTCCGGCGGTCAGCGCCAGCGGATCGCTCTCGCCCGGGCGATGATGCTGCAACCGAAAGTGCTGGTGGCGGATGAGCCTACCTCGGCACTGGACGTGTCGATTCAGGCCCAGGTGCTGAACCTGTTCATGGATCTGCAGCAAGAGTTCAACACGGCGTACGTGTTCATTTCGCACAACCTGGCGGTGGTGCAACATGTGGCCGATGACGTGATGGTGATGTACCTCGGTCGCCCGGTGGAAATGGGCCCGAAAGACGCTATCTACGAACGTCCCCTGCACCCATACACCCAGGCGTTGCTGTCGGCGACCCCGACCATTCACCCGGACCCGAACAAGCCGAAAATCAAGATCGTCGGCGAATTGCCCAACCCGCTGAACCCGCCACCGGGCTGCGCGTTCCACAAGCGCTGCCCGTACGCGACCGAGCGTTGCAGCACTGAAGAGCCGTTGTTGCGTGAATTGGATAATCGCCAGGTGGCCTGCCACTACGCCGAGCAATTCCTCGACGGCGCCGCCTGATTAACGGCGGACGAAAGTGTGGGAGCGGGCTTGCTCGCGAATGCGGTGTGACAGTCACTGATAATGGTGACTGACACACCGCTTTCGGGAGCAAGCCACCTCCCACAGGGAACTTGAGTTGTCGCTAAAGCGTTAACCAAACCCCTTCTCCCCCGATTGCGCATCAGTCGGGGAAGAAGGGGTTTTCTTTTATTTGCGATTTACGTCTGGCTGTCGCCTTCGTCGTCCGGATCATCAGAGTCCGGTTCATCAGTAGTCGAGTCGTCGTCATCGGCGCTGCCACCCTGCCCCTGATCACCTGGCTCTGATTCGGACTTGGCGAGCATCAGGCCGCTGTGTCCGACCTGGCCGTTAAAGGCCTGGGAATCGTGATCCTCGCACTCCGCCCAGGCCGTCGCGGTGCCGAGGGACAGCATGACCATCACTTTCAATAGCAATAAAAACCGTAGCAACCTGCTTTTCATAGCTGACTCCATCCACTTTCAGGTGAGACATGGGTGCCTGACTGGCGCTGTGTGAAATCTAGTTCCGATCCGTCGGGTTCACCAGATAGGACGCTAACGAGCAGACAGAAATGCCCTCCACAGACAGACAGGTTTCGAATAACACCTATCGCGGAATCAGCTAAGCGGACGGGTCGCTTGCCACGTCAAGGGAATCGACATCAACACCAGTACGGCGCTACCCAGCCAGACGCTATGGCCACCGAAATTGCCGTACAACTGACCGCTGAGCACCGGCGACAACAGCGCACTGGCGCTCCAGCTCATAAAGAACAGACCAAAGTACTGGCCGCTTTTGCCGCGCTGGGCAAATTGCATCGCCAGCACATTCAGCGGCGGCATGAACAACGCCTCGCCCAAGGTCCAGATCACCGTCGACAGGCAGACGAACGCCGGCCCGGATCCGAACGGCAACATGCCCAATCCGCCGGCCAGCAACAAACTCCCCGCGAGCATTTGCCGCCGCGTGCCCCAACGCTCGCCGCAGTGTGACAAGGGAATCTGCAAGGCGATCACCAGCAACGCATTGAGCCCGAACTGCCAGCCGATCGCCTCGGTACTCAAGTGGTAGTAATCACGCAGATAATTGCCCAGCGTGCTGTAGACCGTGTCGAATGCAATGCCAAGCACGGCCGTCGCCGCGAGCAACCACAGGAACGCTTTATCGTAAAACGGCGCAACGGATCCACCGGCGCCGTTTGTAGAGGGGGCGTCATTGATCAGTACCGGCCGACGCCACGTAGTGCGAACAAACCACAGCAAGGCCAACAGCGTCATCGCCGCGCTGCCGAAAAACACCCAACGGAAATCCGTCTGCGCCAACACCCCGCCCGCCACACCCGCGGCGGCCATGCCAAGGTTACGCGCCACCCGGCTCAAGGCCTGCGCGCGCGAGCGTTGAGCGACTTCGCAGTACTCCATGATCAGGCGTTGGTGCAGGGTGCGAATGGCCCCATCGATCGTCCCGCTGAGCAACAGCAATGCCGCAAGCAACGGCACTTGCGTGACCAGCCCCAGCAGGATCAACACCCACACCGAAACAAAGAACAACGTCGCCGTCAGCCGCGCCGTACGCACATGATCACTGAGCAGCCCACCGAGCATCGAACCGACCAACAACCCGGCACCATAGGCCGACAGCAACCAGCCGACGGTTTCAATCGCCAGCCCCAACTCCTGGCGCAGATACAGCGCCATGAACAACTTGACCATGCTGCTCAGACGATTGATGAACAGCAACGCCGCAAGCACCCAGGCCATCAGACTGAAATAGCCATTGGGGCGCAGCAGATGGATGAGGTTGCGCGTCATTCCATTGACCTCTCAAAGCGACTGGCATGACCTGGAACACTAACGTCCAGCGCGCCGGTTGTCGCGATCAAGAACATCGATATCTCAAAATACGGATTCGCCCTACAGTCCCTGCAGGAGCTTCCTTCAGTCGCTCAATTGGATTAGAGAAACTGGTCGGCTGTCAGATCGTCATCGCCAGCGGGCTGGCTCCTACAGTGGGAATGGGTGCGGTCAGCTGGAGACTGGTCGGCTGTCAGGCCGCCTTCGCGAGCAAGCCCGCTCCGACAGGTTGAACCCGGTGTATTCAGGTAGAAATTGGTCGGCTGTCAGGCCGCCTTCGCGAGCAAGCTCGCTCCCACAGTTTGAAACCGGTGTATTCAGGTAGAAATTGGTCGGCTGTCAGGCCGCCTTCGCGAGCAAGCCCGCTCCCACAGTTTGGACCCGGTGCATTCAGGTAGAGCTTGGTCGGCTATCAGGCCGCCATCGCTGGCAAGCCAGCTCCCACAGGTTGAACCCGGTGTATTCAGGTAGAAATTGGTCGGCTATCAGGCCGCCTTCGCGAGCAAGCCCGCTCCCACAGGTTGAACCCGGTGTATTCAGGTAGAAATTGGTCGGCTATCAGGCCGCCATCGCTGGCAAGCCAGCTCCCACAGAAAAAGCTAAAGCCAGGCGCATGCTTTTCACCACTCAAATGGCCGAGTGTCAGCTCGCCGAAAGCTTTTGATCTTGATCCTCGGGCGACGTCGGAAGGCTGAGTGGAGGGATTGATCCGGGGGTGGGAGCGCAGCGACCGTTTGGCGCAGCCAAACACAGCGAGAGGAGGTGCAGCGAAGCAAACCGTAGGCGCTGCGCCCGGATCAATCCCGCAGCGAAGGGACCCCGAGCCCCAGCGAGCGGGCCGAACGCAGGAGCAAGCCTTTTGGGTTACCTTTTCGGCGTTTGGAAAAGGTGACTCGCCGTAAGGGCGAAACCCTAAGTAGCCGTTACCAAAAAACGGATATGTACACAAAAAAACCAAGAACCTGGTCGGCCCAAAGGCCGCCAAGACCAAAGCCCCAAAAAAAAGCCCCCAAGGCCTACACCTCAGGGGCTTTCGAACAAACCAGCTCAGCGCTTAGTGATGCTCACGCGTCGCACGGAATTTCACATCCGGCCACCGCTCTTCCATCAACGCCAGGTTAACCCGCGTCGGCGCGAGATAGGTCAGGTGCCCACCGCCATCCAGTGCCAGGTTCTCCACAGCCTTGTTGGAAAACTCCTCAAGCTTCTTCTTGTCGCTGCATTCAATCCAGCGCGCGGAATACACAGTGATCGGCTCGTAAGAGCACTCAACCTTGTATTCCTCCCTCAGACGGCTAGCGACCACATCAAACTGCAGCACACCCACGGCGCCAAGAATGATGTCGTTGCTGCGCTCCGGGAAGAACACCTGGGTCGCGCCTTCTTCGGCCAACTGCTGCAGACCCTGACGCAACTGCTTGGACTTCAGCGGATCACGCAGACGCACACGACGGAACAGCTCCGGGGCGAAGTGCGGGATACCGGTGAAACCGAGGACTTCACCTTCGCTGAAGGTGTCGCCGATCTGGATCGTGCCGTGGTTATGCAGACCGATGATGTCGCCGGCGTACGCCTCTTCCAGCTGTTCACGCTCGGAGGAGAAGAACGTCAGGGCGTCGCCGATGCGCACGTCCTTGCCGGTACGCACGTGGCGCATCTTCATGCCTTTCTCGTACTTGCCGGAGCAGATACGCATGAAGGCGATGCGGTCGCGGTGTTTCGGGTCCATGTTCGCCTGGATCTTGAAGATGAAGCCCGAGAACTTCTCTTCCACCGGCTCCACGGTACGTTCGTTGGCGACACGGGCCAGCGGACGCGGGGCCCAGTCAACCACTGCATCGAGCACGTGATCGACACCGAAGTTGCCCAATGCCGTACCGAAGAACACCGGAGTCAGTTGACCGTCGAGGAACTCCTGCTGGTTGAACTCGTGGCAGGCGCCCTGCACCAGTTCCAGCTGTTCGAGGAAGCGATCGTACTCGTCGCCCAAGTGCGCGCGCGCCTCGTCGGAGTCGAGCTTCTCGATGATCTTGGTTTCGGTGCGTTCGTGACCGTGACCGGCGGTGTAGACAATGATGTAGTCGTCGGCCAGGTGGTACACGCCCTTGAAGTCGCGGTAGCAACCGATCGGCCAGGTGATCGGCGCTGCCTTGATCTTCAGAACGGCTTCGATTTCGTCGAGCAGTTCGATCGGGTCGCGGATGTCACGGTCGAGTTTGTTGATGAAGCTGACGATCGGCGTGTCACGCAGACGGCAGACATCCATCAGGGCGATGGTCCGTGGCTCAACGCCTTTACCGCCGTCGAGCACCATCAGCGCCGAGTCGACCGCCGTCAGGGTGCGGTAGGTGTCTTCGGAGAAGTCTTCGTGGCCCGGGGTGTCGAGCAGGTTGATCATGTGTTCGCGATACGGGAACTGCATGACCGACGTGGTAATGGAAATACCCCGCTGCTTCTCCATCTCCATCCAGTCGGATGTCGCATGGCGGTCGGATTTACGGGATTTCACCGTACCGGCCACTGCAATCGCCTTGCCCATCAACAGGAGCTTTTCGGTGATCGTGGTTTTACCGGCATCGGGGTGGGAAATAATGGCGAAAGTGCGGCGTTTCGCGACTTCGGCGGCCTGGTTGGTCATGGGAAATCGCCTGGCGGTGATTCAAAAAAGGGCCGCGATTATAGCCCAACTCGATGCAATAACCGAACCGTTGAGCACATTAAGGGTGGCCAAATGCTGCCCCAGATGGGAACCTTTTAAAGCACGGAGACGTCCATCCCCTGTTACGACATTTCGTCAGGGGCTGAAAAATCAGCAAGTTAGCCTGACGAGGCTGCGCTCATGGCTCGCTTTCAGACCGCTTGTTGCCGGTGCTGAAGGAGCTGCTTCTCGCGAACGTTTATTCCCGGCAGCCAAGGCTTGGCATGCCACACGGGAGAGCGTTCGCCGACTATAAAAAAGGAGTCCGCCTGTGGCTATCCGCTATGGCAAAGGGCTGATGGGAGGTGCGGTGGTTATCGCGCTCCTGGCCCTGCTGATCCACTGGATCGGCATCAACACGATCGAACACTACCGCGACGATTTGTTGTTTTACCTGCAAGCTCATCTGATTCTCGTCCTCGCTTCAATGCTGGCCGCCCTGGTCGTGGGCATCCCCGCCGGTATCTTCCTCAGTCGCCCGACCATGGTCGGCCGCGCTGAACGCTTCATGCAGATCTTCAATATCGGCAACACCGTGCCACCGCTGGCCGTACTGGCGATTGCCCTGGGGATTCTCGGCATCGGCAGTGGTCCGGCGATCTTCGCTTTGTTCCTCGCTTCTCTGTTGCCAATTGTGCGTAACACCTACGAAGGTCTGAAAAACGTCCAGGGTTCGCTGAAAGAAGCCGCCGTCGGCATCGGCATGACCCCGCGCCAGGTGTTGTGGAAAGTCGAATTGCCCAATGCGGTGCCGATCATCATCGGTGGCGTGCGCGTGGCACTGGCGATCAACGTCGGCACCGCGCCGCTGGCCTTCCTGATCGGCGCCAACAGCCTCGGCAGCCTGATCTTCCCTGGCATCGCCCTGAACAATCAGCCGCAACTGCTGCTCGGCGCTGCGTGCACCGCGCTGCTGGCCCTGCTGCTCGATGGCGTGGTCACCCTCGCCAGCCGTCTCTGGCTGGAACGCGGTTTGCGCCCGTCTTAAGGCTTTTGCGAAGGAATACTTATGAAACGATTTAGCTTGATCTTAGGCTGCATCATGCTGTTCGCAGGATTTGCCCAGGCGGCGGAAAAACCGCTCATTCGCCTCGGCGCCCGGGTGTTCACCGAGCAGACCCTGCTCGCGGAAATCACCGCGCAATACCTGCGCAGCAAAGGCTACGACGCGCAGATCACCGGCGGTCTGGGCAGCAACCTCGCCCGCAGCGCCCACGAAAGCGGACAACTGGACATGCTCTGGGAATACACCGGCGTGTCGCTGGTGGCCTACAACCATGTCACCGAAAAACTCGACAGCGAACAGTCCTACGCCCGGGTCAAAGAACTCGACGCGAAAAAAGGCCTGGTCTGGCTGACCCCGTCGAAATTCAGCAACACCTACGCCCTCGCCCTGCCGAAAAAAGTCGCCGAGGAGTACCCGCAGATCAACACCATCAGCGACCTGAACAAGGTGCTGCGCGATGAAGCCAAGACCAATCACCTGGTGGCGCTGGACACCGAGTTCGCCAACCGCTCCGACGGTCTGGACGGCATGGTCAAGCTCTACGACATGAACCTGACCCGCAAGAACATCCGGCAGATGGACGCCGGGCTGGTCTACACCGCGCTGCGCAACGGCCAGGTGTTTGCCGGTCTGGTCTACACCACCGACGGCCGCCTCAACGCCTTCGGCTTGAAGCTGCTGGAAGACGACAAGCATTACTTCCCCGACTACACCGCCGCGCCGGTAGTGCGTCAGGCCTACCTCGATGCGCACCCGCAACTGGTCGAGCAACTCAAGCCGCTGGCGCAACTGTTCGACGACGAAACCATGCGCCAACTCAACGCGCGGGTCGACGTCGATCATGAGAGCCCGTCGAAAGTGGCAGCGGATTTCCTGCGCCAGCACCCACTCAATTAAGGAGGAAAAGTCATGGAATTTCTGAACGCCTTTTCCCACCTCGACTGGCAGCAGGTGATGCACCTGACCTGGCAGCACATCACCCTGGTCGGCATCGCGGTAACGCTGGCGATTCTCATCGGTGTGCCGCTGGGCATTCTGATGACGCGCTTCCCGAGCCTCGCCGGTCCCTTGCAGGCCAGCGCCACGGTGCTGCTGACCGTGCCGTCGATTGCCCTGTTCGGCCTGCTGCTGCCGTTCTACTCCAAATTCGGCCAGGGCCTGGGGCCGATGCCGGCGATCACCGCAGTGTTCCTCTATTCGCTGCTACCGATCATGCGCAACACCTATCTCGCCCTGACCGGCGTCGAGCCGGGCATTCGTGAAGCTGCACGCGGCATCGGCATGACCTTCGGCCAGCGCCTGCGCATGGTTGAGTTGCCGATTGCAGTGCCGGTGATCCTCGCCGGGGTGCGCACCGCCGTGGTGATGAACATCGGCGTGATGACCATCGCCGCGACCATCGGCGCCGGTGGCCTTGGCGTGCTGATCCTCGCCTCCATCAGCCGCAGCGACATGTCGATGCTGATCGTCGGCGCGCTGCTGGTCAGTCTTCTGGCGATCTTCGCCGACCTTCTCCTGCAGTGGCTGCAACGTACGCTGACTCCAAAAGGACTCCTCAAATGATCGAACTTCAAAACCTCAGCAAGACCTTCCAGAGCAACGGCAAAGATGTCAAAGCCGTGGACTCGGTAAGCCTAACCGTCAATGAAGGCGAAATCTGTGTGTTCCTCGGGCCATCGGGTTGCGGCAAAAGCACCACGCTGAAAATGATCAACCGCCTGATCAAGCCGACCTCGGGCAAGATCCTGATCAACGGCGAAGACACCACCGACCTCGACGAAGTGACCCTGCGCCGCAACATCGGCTACGTGATCCAGCAGATCGGCCTGTTCCCCAACATGACCATCGAAGAGAACATCGTCGTGGTGCCGAAACTGCTCGGCTGGGACAAACAGAAATGCCACGATCGCGCTCGCGAACTGATGAGCATGATCAAGCTGGAACCCAAGCAGTATCTGCATCGTTACCCGCGTGAACTGTCCGGCGGCCAGCAACAGCGCATCGGTGTGATCCGCGCACTGGCGGCGGATGCGCCGTTGTTGCTGATGGACGAGCCGTTTGGTGCGGTCGACCCGATCAATCGCGAGATGATCCAGAACGAGTTCTTCGAGATGCAGCGCGCGCTGAACAAGACCGTGATCATGGTCAGCCACGACATCGACGAAGCGATCAAGCTCGGTGACAAGATCGCGATCTTCCGCGCCGGCAAACTGCTGCAGATCGATCACCCGGACACCCTGCTCGCACACCCGGCGGACGACTTTGTCAGCAATTTCGTCGGTCAGGACAGCACCCTCAAACGCCTGCTGCTGGTGAAGGCTGAAGACGCCGCCGACAATGCGCCTTCGGTCAGCCCGGAAACCCCGGTGGCCGATGCGCTGGAGTTGATGGACGAGCATGACCGCCGCTATGTGGTGGTCACCTGTGCCGAGAACAAGGCGCTGGGCTATGTGCGTCGTCGCGACCTGCACCGCCAGACCGGCACCTGCGCGCAGTATCTGCGTGAGTTCAACGCCACGGCGGCGTACGACGAACACCTGCGCATCCTGTTGTCGCGCATGTACGAGTTCAACCGTTCGTGGCTGCCGGTGATGGATGCCGAGCGGGTGTTCCTCGGTGAGGTGACGCAGGAGTCGATCGCAGCCTATCTGAGCTCGGGGCGTTCGCGCGGGATGAAGACCAATATCGTCTCGCCGGCTGAGGCTGTAATCGCGTAAAAACTCCAAACCTGTGGGAGCGGGCTTGCTCGCGAATGCGTAGTGGCCGTCGGCGGTGATGTCGGCTGTGAAAATGTCTTCGCGAGCAAGCCCGCTCCCACAGGATTCGTGTAATCCTGATGATTCGCAGGGCGGAAAAGAATCTCAACAGCTGCGTTCACAGAACCTCTGCAAACACCCGCTCCCAAACGGCCAAAATCCCCCTCACACCCGCCTCTCGCCGCCAACGTCGCCGATGTTGCGCCTATCGCACTTACCCACGAGTTAGTCGATAAAAGCCGCGAACGTGCAGGTATTTTTAACACATGAAAATTCCCGGGGAACATCTGTCCGTCATCTCGGTCGGCTACAAAGAGTGATATCCGCGACGTACGTCAGAAGCGTGCAAAAACGCGACATTTTTAGTTGATCTCAGGCCCCTCACGCCCTAAAGTTCGCGCCGAACGTCCATGCTGGAAACGATCCATCCGGCTCAAGTACTGACGACGAGACAGCAAGGCCAAGGGCAGTTACGCCCGTGGCCTTTTTGCTTTCGGCGACATGCCTTGGGAAGTAGGCGAACCAAAGTGGGGATACGGAGGACGTTCATTTACACCCATGTTTTTACCCGTTTGCCCATAGGAGCACTCCAGCATGTCGATCCAGGTCGAAGACTATTTCGCGCGCGAAACCTTTCAGAAAATGAAGGCGTTCGCCGACAAACAGGAAACCCCGTTCGTGGTGATCGACACCGCGATGATCGCCCAGGCCTACGATGACCTGCGCGCCGGTTTCGAATTCGCCAAGGTCTACTACGCGGTCAAGGCCAACCCGGCTGTCGAGATCATCGACCTGCTCAAAGAGAAAGGCTCGAGCTTCGACATCGCCTCCATCTATGAGCTGGACAAAGTGCTGAGCCGTGGCGTCAGCCCGGACCAGATCAGCTACGGCAACACCATCAAGAAGTCCAAGGACATCCGCTACTTCTACGAGAAGGGTGTGCGCCTGTTCGCCACCGACTCCGAAGCCGACCTGCGCAACATTGCCAAGGCTGCGCCGGGTGCGAAAGTCTATGTGCGCATCCTCACCGAAGGCTCGACCACCGCTGACTGGCCACTGTCGCGCAAGTTCGGCTGCCAGACCGACATGGCCATGGACCTGCTGATCCTCGCCCGCGACCTGGGCCTGGTGCCGTACGGCATCTCGTTCCACGTCGGTTCGCAACAGCGCGACATCAGTGTCTGGGACGCGGCGATCGCCAAGGTCAAAGTGATCTTCGAGCGTCTGAAAGAAGAAGACGGCATCCACTTGAAGCTGATCAACATGGGTGGCGGCTTCCCGGCCAACTACATCACCCGCACCAACAGCCTGGAAACCTACGCCGAAGAGATCATCCGCTTCCTGAAAGAAGACTTCGGCGATGACCTGCCGGAAATCATTCTGGAGCCGGGCCGTTCGCTGATCGCCAACGCCGGCATTCTGGTCAGCGAAGTCGTGCTGGTTGCACGTAAATCCCGCACCGCCGTCGAGCGTTGGGTGTATACCGATGTGGGTAAGTTCTCCGGCCTGATCGAAACCATGGACGAAGCGATCAAGTTCCCGATCTGGACCGAGAAGAAAGGCGAGATGGAAGAAGTGGTCATCGCCGGTCCAACTTGCGACAGCGCCGACATCATGTATGAGAACTACAAGTATGGTCTGCCACTGAACCTGGCCATCGGTGATCGCCTGTACTGGCTGTCGACCGGTGCGTACACCACCAGTTACAGCGCCGTCGAATTCAATGGCTTCCCGCCGCTGAAATCGTTCTACGTGTAATACGTAGCGATTGAGAAAAAGGCCCATGAGCAATCATGGGCCTTTTTTTATGGGCGCAGCCACGCCTCAAGATGATCGAGCATTGCCATGCACTCATTGGCGCTCTCGGTCATCGCGGCGAGTTTGAAATTCAGCTCACTCAGTTTCACCGCAGCCTTCGCCTGCAAGAGTTGATTGCACACGTTGTCGAGGCGCTGATAAAGCGCTTCGATGAATAGCCCCATCTGCGTATTCACCGACACGAACCCATTGAATAACGCCGCGATATCAGCCTGGTATTCAGCCGCCCTGATGGCCGGATCGGTCGATGCATAAGCCAGATCCCAGACAGGCGTCGTCAATGAATCGCCAAACAACCCTTCGGCAACGGTTGGCGTCGCATGACACAGGCAGGAGCGGTGATCCATAGCGCCGAGAAACACTGACTTCAAGCCAAATGACTCGTCGTACACTTCCACGACTGTGTATTTCAGCTGCCGTATCTCGGCCTGCAGCGCATAGAAACGCAGTGCCAGTTCGTGGATCAGGTCAGGCACATCCTCTGCTGGGAACAACTGCCAGCTGGTCGACCGCGAAAGGCTGAACAGCCGAAAGTCCACCTGGCTGACAGGCTCGTGTCTGGAGGTGTTGCCTGTGATATCCAGGGCTTCGCGGGTAAACACTTGCAGATCCCCTAGATACCCTGCGCCAAGACGCCTCGACGCTTCGGTACGCGCCCAGAAATCCTGCAGATAGCGCTGATTGAACCGGGCGTTCTCCAGACGCGAGTCTTTGGCCAGGACGGCCAATTGATGCCCTGCCTTTCTCCGGCGCTCGAAGACCAGCGGTATCGCATTGAATGTCGTCGGCAAGGTGCCGAGAAATCGCCCGTAACGGTCCAGTACACGCCGTTGCATCGCTGAAAATTCATAAGCCAAAGCATTCATGCCGTTTCAGGAAAGGCAGGCTATTCGCCCACCTTTCCAGCTCCTTGTTATTGATGAATGCTCTTTAGATGCCTGACGACTTCGGCGACTCGATCAATCGCTGCTTGCGCCCGGGTTTCAACGGGAAGCGCAGTGTTCTGTCTGAAATCATTGGCGAAGCGGGTAAAGTCATCGATCAGAACGCTGAACTCTCCAGCGTAAGCCGCACGGCCGTCGTCCAGTTGATCCAGGGTTTCGACCAGCTCGATCCGGCCTTCAATGCGCGCGAGGTCTTTGCTGTATTTGTTGATCTGTGTGCGCAGATCACCTGCCTGTTCATTCAGCCGGTTGTACGCTGCCAGCATATTGAGAAAGGAAACGGCCTCGCCAATGCCGGAAATCAGTTTCTTCAGCGTCTCGATAGCCAGCAGGGCAACTTGCACCTGAGGTGGCGCCAGTCCCAATGCCTTGAGGTTTTCCAGAGACAACTGCGCTTGTTCGCCAATTTTCTCGATGCCAGCCTTGGCGATCAGATCAATACCCTCGGAAACAGACTTCATTTCGATCGTCAGGTCTGCGAGTTTTTTGTCGGATCTGGCCTTGAGCTCGATCGTGGTGACACGCTCGGCCTTGAGCGTCACGATCCACTCGGCCGAGGCGCTGCGATCGTAATAAGCGCTGATGCTCTTGTGCACAGCTTTCAGATCTTCGTTCTGCACCGCCACCTTGTTGAAGATATTCTTCAGCTCGACCTCCATATCCTCGCGAACTTCGTCCGCGTCGTCCGGATACTCCAGCTCAGCTTGATAGCTGCGCAGTTTTTTATCGGCGCGTTCCAGGTAAATGCTGGTGGCCTGTGCCTGACTCCGCAGATCGTAGGTGGCCTTGTTGATGGCGAGCGCCAGATTGTTCATGGCCCCGACAGTTCCAGGCATGTAATCGAATTGCTCGAAGAGCATCTGAGCCGTGGTATTAAGACCCTGCACACCCGCATTATGCTCACGCAGGCGGGGCATGTTGAATGCGGGTACAGCCGAACTAACCGATAGCAAAGACATCATTGACCCACTCCGAACAACCAGCCCACTTCTTTCATATTCCCTGTCAGCCTCTTCAAACACTTTCAGCAACTGATCAGAGCTGACTTTTATCTGCTCCCAGGGATCGATGATACTCAGTAATTGAATCTTGAAACGGCGTAGCGAAGTCGCTTCGAAAATACCGTCAACTTCCTTGAACGACGCCTCGACGTAATCACTGAGGGCATTCCATACCAGCATCAGGTTCTGAGTCGCGACCTCGGCTTCAATCGCCACGTAACTCAAATTTTGCAAATCATCTCGAACCTTGTTCAACGAACTCAGCGTCTGGTTCTTGCTTGCCATACTCTGGTTATCGACCTGCTGCAGTTGCTTCAGGCGATTACGTTCAGAGCGGATTTTCTCGGCCTTGACGCCTTGGTAAATGCCAAGAATCAATCCGCCAATATTCAGGGTGGCTGCCGACTTGATCGCTTCCTGCACCAGTTGGTCGTACTGTTTGTTCAGTTCATCAATTTCTTTTGCGCGCTGATCAATGACTTCCTGCAGCGCCTTGGTATCGTTCTGATAAGTGTTCCTGGAGACGAACTGCAGTCGCAAGGCAATTTCCGGCAGCACCTTTTCACGCATATCGGCGCCAAAACTGTCCAGCAGGGCCCGAACGCGCTCGGCTTCCTGATGACAATGCGCAACTTTAGCCAACAGGTCATTGAGATACGCCTTGATATCCAGGATATCTTCCGAAGACAGGTCAAGATCAGGCAGACCCGGAATCTGCCGTTGCAGATTCAGGTATTCCTTAGGCGTATTGATGTTGTGCTCTTCGAGATACCTCGAGGCCTTGAGATCCTCATACACTTCAACAATGGCGTTACCCGTGCGGATAATACTGCCAGCAAAGATTCTCAGATCGTTACCGGTCAACATGATCTTTTCGCGCAATGGCGACCAGCGTTTGGCGTGATCATAGGTCATGCTGAAGGTACGCAGGAAATCTCCCGCTTTCAGGCCCACGCCGCCTTCATCACCCGCACCATAGTTTAGATAGGCAATAACATCTTGCAACCGGACGGGCAGCGAGAGGCCGAGAACTTCATACTTCCTGAGACTGATAATTTGCTCTTTGGTCAGTTGTATACCGGTACCCCGGTTATATTCCTCACCCACGCCCAGCGAGGCATTTACAAATGCCAGAGGCGCTTTCGCGGCGGCCTCGACCACCTTGTCATTTAACTTGAGCTCCATCAAAGACTCCTTGTCTTCCGTGGATATTAATAACGGCTATTTTATTTTCGATGCCGACAAGAAACTTCCAATCACTTGAACAACATCGAACCCGACAGTAGGCAAATACAACTAATTCGCCAAGTTATTAACTATTAAAATTAAATACAAGAAGCAGAAAATCCAACTAACCAATGGCCAACCGAAAGACTTTTTAATGACTCAAGCGACGAGCAATTCCCCAAGCCGCTGCCGATAAGCATCGGCCATCTGGCGAATCGACGGATGACGGGCGCTCGATAATGAACTCATGCTCACCCGCAGAAAATTCACGTTCCCTGTAGCCAGTGCCTTGCGCAACCAGCCCAGTGCGTCCTCGATCAATCCAGCATCAGCCAGCATTGCGGCATAACTGAACTGCCCACGAAAATCTCCGCCCTCGGCCGAACGTCGGTACCAGTCGCGCGCGGCGACCGGGTCGGCCCGACAGACCAGCCCTTCTTCCAGATAACGCCCCAGCAGGTTCATCGACTTGGCGTGGCCTGCTTCAGCGGCGCGCTGATACAACCCCAGGGCCTGAGCATGATCCAACGTCACTCCGCGCCCGGTACCCAGCAGGTTGGCCAGGTTGTACATCGCCCAATCCAGCCCCGCGTCAGCGGCGATTCGATAATGCTGCGCGGCAATCGCGGCATTCGCCACACACCCCCAGCCATGTTCATGACAACGCCCCAGCATGTTGCGCGCCATCAAGTGCCCTTGCCCGGCAGCGATACCAAACCAGCGCAGTGCCAAGGGTTGATCCTGGGCGATGCCACGGCCATCGAGCAGGATCTGCCCGAGCAGCGCCTGCGCTTCAACAATGCCCTGGCCGGCCGCGAGCAGAATCGCCTGCGCCGCACGCGCCGGGCTTTCTTCAAGCATGGCGTTGAGCTGGGCGCCGTCGAGTACTTCTTCGCGTCGCAGTTGAAAACTCATACCTCGACCCAGCGCCGCAACAGATTGTGATAGGTGCCGGTGAGGCGGATCAGCGACGGGTGATCGGGCATGTCTTGAGTGAGCTGCTGGATCGCCCCGTCCATCTCGAACAGCAGAGCGCGCTGGCTGTCTTCACGCACCAGACTTTGCGTCCAGAAGAACGACGCATAACGCGCGCCGCGGGTGACGGCATTGACCTTGTGCAGGCTGGTGCCGGGGTACAGCACCATATCGCCGGCGGGCAGTTTCACCCGTTGCGTGCCGAAAGTGTCCTGGATCTCCAGCTCGCCGCCGTCGTAATCCTCGGGTTCGCTGAAAAACAGTGTGGCCGACAGATCGGTGCGCACCCGCTCGATGCTGCCTTTGGGCTGACGCACGGCGTTGTCGATGTGAAAGTCGAAACTGCCGCCCGCCGTGTAGCAGTTGAGTAACGGCGGGAATACTTTGTGCGGCAGCGCGGCCGACATGAACAGCGGATTTTTCCACAGCCGCTCGAGCATCGCTGCACCGATTTCCTTGGCCAGCGGATGGCCTTCCGGGAGCTGCAGATTGTGCTTGGCCTTCGCCGACTGATAGCCGGCGGTGATCTTGCCATCAGCCCAATCCGCCTGCTCCAGCGCCTCGCGGATGCGCTGCACTTCTGCTTTGGCGAACAGGCCGGGGATGTGCAGCAGCATGGCGATCGTACCTGATGGTAAAGGGGTGCCAATGGTATTGATTCTTATTGGCTGTGTAAAACCCGCACGACGGATGAATCGGCAAAAACCGTAAGGTTAAATTGTAAAGAATGTAAATTCGTCGCGAATAACAATGTTTCGCAATTGATACGAATACCTGTTTACCCTATATTCCGCGACCTCAAATCCTTGGGGAGGGGAATAAAAATGTCACGTCAACAGGTTCAATTGCCGGTCAGTTCACCACGTTTGCTTGCTTCGGCCATTGGTGTTGCCATCACCGCCGGCTCTGCTGGCCACATGGTCTTCGCCGCGGAAAAGACCGACAGCAAAGCGTCCGGCAATGCCATCGCTCTGGACGCTACCGCCATCACCGGCGAAGCGCAGGACTCGACGTCCTACCAGGTCGAAAAAGCCTCCTCGCCCAAGTACACCGCACCGCTGGTCGACACGCCGCGCTCGGTCACCGTCATTCCGCAACAAGTCCTGAAAGACACCGGCGCCCTGAACATGCAGGACGCGCTGCGCACCGTGCCGGGCATCACCTTCGGTGCCGGTGAAGGCGGCAACCCGCAGGGCGATCGTCCGTTCATTCGTGGTTTCGACGCCCAGGGCGACACCTACCTCGACGGCGTGCGCGACACCGGTTCGCAGAGTCGCGAAATCTTCGCCGTAGAAAACATTGAAGTCAGCAAAGGCCCGAACTCCGCCATCGGCGGTCGTGGCGCAGCCGGCGGCAGCATCAACCTGGTGAGCAAGAAAGCGCACCTGGGCAATTCGTTTGATGGTGGTTTCACCTGGGGTTCCGACCAGACCCAGCGTTACACCCTGGACGGCAACTACCAGTTCAGCGACACCGCTGCCGGCCGCCTGAACCTGATGAGCCACGAGAGCAATGTCGCCGGTCGCGACAAGGTCGACTACGATCGCTGGGGTATCGCGCCGTCCCTGGCGTTTGGCCTGGGTACCGACACCCGCGTCAACCTCGACTACTACCATCTGGAAAGCAACGACACCCCGGACTCGGGCATTCCCTATACCATTCCGGCCGGCGGTTCGGCAGCACGCACCAAGTCCAACCCGGACAAGCCGTACGCCGGTGGTGATCACAGCAACTTCTACGGTCTGGATCGCGACTTCCGCAAGGGCCGCACCGACACCGCGACCTTCGCCATCGAGCATGACCTGAGCGACTCGCTGACCATCAAGAACACCCTGCGCCACGGCACCAGCATGCAGGATTACATCCTCACCCAGCCGGACGACAGCAAGGGCAACGTCAACAATGGCAGCGTCTGGCGCCGTGCCAACACGCGGGTCAGCAACACCGAGACCACCACCAACCAGACTGACCTGTTCGGCAATTTCTACGTCGCCGGTTTCAAGAACAGCTTCTCCACCGGTGTCGAATACACCCGCGAGGAAGGCCAGAAGTCCTCGTACAACGTCAACACTGACACCACGCCGCGCACCAGCGCTGCGACCACCAATTGCACCCCGTCGATGATTGGCGCATCGAGCGGCTACAACTGCACCTCGCTGTCGAACCCGAACCCGAACGATCCGTGGAACGGCGCGATCTCGCGCAACTACGCCGGCACCGACACCAAGGCCAACACTTACGCGCTGTATGCGTTCGACACCCTGGAGTTGTCCGAGCAGTGGCTGGTGAACATGGGCCTGCGTTACGACCACTTCGACACCGACTACAAGACCTACAACAACGCCGGCACCACCACCTCCAAGGGTGATGACACCAGCGAATTCGTCACCGGTCAGTTCGGCGTGGTCTACAAACCGGCACCGAACGGCAGCATCTACGCCTCCTACGCGACTTCCGCGACACCACCGGGCAACACCCTCGGCGAAGGCCAGGAAGGCAACCCGCTGGGTGGCACCCCGGATCGCAATGGCAACCTGCTCAAGAGCGACATGGAGCCGGAAACCACCAAGAACTACGAAATCGGCACCAAGTGGGATCTGTTGAACGATCGCCTGTCGCTGACCGCTGACATCTTCCGCACCGAGAAAGAAAACGCTCGCGTACAAGTCGACACCACCTCCTACGAGAACGCCGGCAAGACCCGCGTGCAAGGTATCGAGCTGTCGGCCAGCGGCAAGATCACTGACAAGTGGCAAGTGTTCGCTGGCTACGCCTACATGGACAGCGAACAGGTGGACGGCGGTGACCTGCCAGCCAACAAAATCAACAACGGTAACGAGTTGCCCAACACGCCGAAAAACAGCGCCAGCCTGTGGACCACTTATCAGGTCACGCCGAAGCTGACCCTCGGTGGCGGCGCGTTCTACGTCGACGACGTCTACGGCAGCGTAGCCAACACCACGATGGTCGATTCCTATGTACGTTACGACGCGATGGCCGCCTACAAGCTGAGCAAGAACGTCGACCTGCAACTCAACGTGCAGAACCTGACCAATGAAACCTACTACGACAAAGCCTTCTCGACCCACTTCGCCAACCAGGCGGCGGGCCGTACGGCGCTGTTGAGCACCAACTTCCACTTCTGATTGATGCGGTAAATGTGGGAGCGGGCTTGCTCGCGAAGGCGATGTGTCAGTGAAATAGATATCGACTGACACGACGCATTCGGGAGCAAGCCCCCTCCCACAGTTAATGCAATCAGCAGATCCGGCCCCGTTCATTAGATTGAACGGGGCCTTTGTGCGTAATCAAAGAAGCTCTCGACAACCCACGGCATAATGCGCGCCGTGATGACAATTTTCGAACGGACAAGGCGAGCGACGTGTTGAAGAAAACCCTGTTCCAGTTGCACTGGTTTTTCGGCATCACTGCCGGGCTGGTGCTGGCCCTGATGGGCATTACCGGTGCCGCCTATTCGTTCCAGGACGAAATCCTGCGGGCGCTGAACCCGTCGGTGTTGCAGGTGGAAAAACAGGTCCCTGGCGTCCTGCCTCCAGTCGAGCTGGTGGAACACATCGAAGCGAACTCCGGCAAGAAAGTCGGGATGCTCTGGGTCGAAACCGACAGTGGCAACGCCGCGCGCGTCTACTTCACCCCGCCCAAAGGCGAACGCCGTGGCGAGATGCGCTACTTCGACCCGTACACCGGCGAGTTCATGGGCGATGCCGTGGGCCAGGACTTCTTCGGCCTGATGCTGCAACTGCACCGCTTTCTCGCCATGGGCGATACCGGGCGCAACATCACCGGCGCCTGCACCCTGATCCTGCTGTTCTTCTGCCTCTCCGGGCTGTATCTGCGCTGGCCACGCCAGTGGAACAGCTGGCGCGTGTGGCTGACCCTCGACTGGAAGAAAAAGGGCCGCAGCTTCAACTGGGATCTGCACTCGGTGGCCGGCACCTGGTGCCTGCTGGTGTATCTGCTGCTGGCGTTGACCGGGTTGTCCTGGTCGTACGAGTGGTACAACAAAGGCCTGACCAAACTGCTTTCCGACGCGCCGCAAAACGAGCGTGTGCGCGGCGGTCGCGGCCCCGCGCCAGAAGGTCCGGCACCGACCGCCGACTATGCGGCGATGTGGAGCAGCATCTACAGCGCGGCCGGCCCGGGCCTGTCGGCCTACAACATCCGCATGCCGCCAGTGGCCGGGCAACCGGCGACCGTGTTCTACCTGCTCGACAGCTCGCCGCATGATCGCGCGCTGAACCAGATCACCCTCGACCCGGCCACTGGCGTGGTCAAACGTGTCGACCGCTACGCTGACAAGAGCTTCAAGGCGCAGCTGTTGACCAGCATTTACGCGCTGCACGTCGGCAGCTATTTCGGCCTCGTCGGACGGATCATCGTCACCCTCGCCGCCGTGTGCATGCCGCTGTTTTTCATCACCGGATGGCTGCTGTATCTGGATCGCCGGCGCAAGAAAAAGCAGATTCAGGACACGCGCAAAGGTCTTCAGGCACCGGCCGCTGATGCACCGGCATGGCTGGTGGGTTTCGCCAGCCAGAGCGGTTTTGCCGAGCAACTGGCGTGGCAGACCGCCGGGCAATTGCAAGCCGCCGGGTTGCCGGTGAAGGTGCAGCCGCTGGCGAACGTCAGCGCGCAGGATCTGCGTGAATCGAGTAACGCTCTGTTCGTGGTCAGCACCTTCGGCGACGGCGAAGCACCGGACAGCGCGCGTGGTTTCGAGCGCAAAGTGCTGAGCAACGCTGCAAGCTTCGACGGCCTGAACTATGCGGTGCTGGGCCTCGGCGACCGCCAGTACCAGAATTTCTGCGGTTTCGCCCGACGCCTGCATCAGTGGCTGGGCGAGCACGGCGGCAAGACCCTGTTCGCCCCGGTCGAAGTCGACAGCGGCGACCCCTACGCCCTGCGTCATTGGCAAACCCAGCTCGGACAGCTGACCGGACAAGCGCCGGTCGACACCTGGCAAGCGTCGAGCTACGACAACTGGACGCTGGTCAGCCGCGAACTGATGAACCCCGACAGCAGCGGCGCGCCGGTGTACCTGCTGGGCCTGAAAGCGCCGAGCACCAGCAGCTGGCTGGCCGGCGATCTGGTGGAAGTGCTGCCGCGCAACTGCCCGTGGGCCATCGAACACTTCCTCGACGGCCTCGGCATTCGTGGCGAAACCACGGTGAAGATCAACGGCCTCGAAGAGCCACTGGAAATCGCCCTCGCCAGCCGCCAGTTGCCCGAGCATCGCGCGCATCTGGTCGGCCTGCATGCGCAAGCGCTGGTGGATGCGATGGTGCCGCTGGGCATGCGCGAATACTCGATCGCCTCGATTGCCGCCGACGGCGTGCTGGAACTGATCGTGCGTCAGGAACAACACAGCGACGGCAGCCTCGGCATCGGCTCCGGCTGGCTGACCGAGCATGCGCCCGTGGGCGGCAGCATCAGCCTGCGCGTGCGGCGCAACAGTGGCTTCCACTTGCCAAACGAACCGGTGCCGATGATTCTGCTGGGCAACGGCACCGGCCTCGCCGGATTGCGCAGCCTGCTCAAAGCACGCATCGCCGACGGTCAGCAGCGTCACTGGCTGCTGTTCGGCGAGCGCAATCGTCAGTACGATTTCCTCTGCCGGGCGGAGCTGGAAGAGTGGTTGATCAATGGTGATCTGGCGCGGCTGGACCTGGCGTTTTCGCGGGATCAGGCGCAAAAGATTTACGTGCAGGATCGTCTGCGCGAATCCGCTGACGAACTGAAGAAATGGCTGGCTGACGGTGCGGTGATCTACATCTGCGGCAGCCTGCAGGGCATGGCTTCTGGCGTCGATCAGGTACTCAACGACATCCTCGGTACCGCCGAAGTCGAACGTCTGATCGAACAGGGCCGCTATCGCCGCGACGTGTACTGACACCCATCATTACCCGGTGGGAGCGGGCTTGCTCGCGAAGGCGCCGTGCCAGTCGATATCGACTTCGCTGACACACCGTCTTCGCGAGCAAGCCCGCTCCCACAGGTTCTCAGCGTCTAAACGGGCTGCAATTTCTGCTCGAAAACCGCTACCCCATTCAAATCCCGCAACACCACACTCATCTCCCCGCTCTGCCCTTCGATGTTCACCTCGCCAAAGAACTGAAAGCCGGCAAACGGCGAAGCGTTCTGCGTGGGTGGGGCCTTCTGGAACACCACTTCCGGGCCGAAGGTCTTGTCCAGCGGATTAGGACCGAAACTCCCGGCATTCAGCGGCCCGGCGACAAATTCCCAGAACGGTTCAAAATCCTGAAACGCCGCGCGGTCCGGGTGATAGTGATGCGCCGCGCAGTAATGCACGTCCGCGGTCAGAAACACAAAATTGCGTACCTGTTGCGCGCGCAGAAAACCGAGCAACTCGGCGACTTCCAGCTCTCGTCCCTGAGCCGGGCCGGGATCACCGTTGGCCACCGCCTCCCAGCGCGCCACACCCGGGCTGACTTCACCGTCGGGCACGCCGAGGCCGATCGGCATATCGGCGGCGATCACCTTCCACTGCGCCTTGGAGTGCTTCAAGCCACGCTTGAGCCAGTCCAGTTGCTCGCGCCCCAAAAACGGTTTCGCCGCGCCGAGGTTGTCGTCGTTGGCCCCGCGATAACTGCGCATGTCGAGCACAAACACATCGAGCATCGGCCCGTAGCTGAGCTTGCGATAAATTCGCCCGCCGCCGTCGGCCGCCTGCAAACGCATCGGCGAATATTCCAGCCAGGCCTTGCGCGCGCGGCCGACCAGGGTGTGGATATCTTTTTCCTGATAACGCTCGTCGAGCTGCTTGCCCGGCGACCAGTTGTTGACCACTTCGTGGTCGTCCCACTGCCAGATCTGCGGGACTTCGGCGTTGAAACGGCGGATGTTTTCGTCCATCAGGTTGTAGCGATAATTGCCGCGATAATCGTCAAGGGTCTGCGCGACTTTGCTCTTGGCCTCGGTGGTGAGGTTGCGCCAGATACGTCCACCTTCGGTGGTCAGTTGCGCCGGCACCGGGCCGTCGGCGTAGATGGTGTCGCCGCTGTGGATAAAGAAGTCCGGCAGGCGCAGGCGCATGGATTCGTAGATGCGCATGCCGCCGATGTCCGGGTTGATTCCGAAGCCCTGGCCGACGGTGTCGCCACTCCAGACGAAACGGATATTGCGCCGCGCCTTCGGAGCGCTGCGCAAATGGCCGAGCCACGGCTCGCTGGCGACGCCGGATTGTGCGTCCTTGAAATACACCCGGTAGAAAATCGCCTGATCAGCGGGCAGCCCGGTGAGTTCGACGCGGGCGGTGAAGTCGGTGCGCGCATCTGCCAGTGCCGAGACTACACGGCGCGGGTGGCGAAACTGGCTACGGGTGTCCCACTCGACCACCATCCGTGCCGGGCGATCGCTGCGGCTCCAGATCATCGCGCGGTCGCCTTGCAGGTCGCCGGACTGCACGCCGTCGGTGAGTTGCGGCCGATCCTTGACTGACGCGATCACCGCCGGCGCCAGCCCCGGCATCAGCAGCCCGGCACCGACCACCTGCATGACCCGCCGACGCCCCGGATTGAAATCGCTCATGCGTGTTCTCCCTGAAAAAAGGAAAACTTAAGCACGGGATGATGAATCCGGCATGACAGCACATCCCCCCTGTGGGAGCGGGCTTGCTCGCGAAAGCGGTGTATCAGTTAAAAAGATATCGACTGACACGACGCCTTCGCGAGCAAGCCCGCTCCCACAGGGGTGTTGCAGTGTCAGGCTTTGGCGGGTTCCAGCGCCAACTCAACGGCTTCAGGGCGCTTGACCGTCGCATAGACAACAGCAGTCAACAAACTCCCCGCGACAATCGCCAGCAGATACAGCAACGCATGATTGATCGCATTCGGGATCGCCAGCACAAACAAGCCACCGTGCGGTGCCATCAGTTTGCAGCCGAAGTACATCGACAAGGCACCGGTCAATGCACCACCGGCGATGCTCGCCGGAATCACCCGCAGCGGGTCTTTCGCGGCAAACGGAATCGCCCCTTCGGAGATGAAACACAGCCCCAGCACCAGCGCCGCTTTACCGGCCTCGCGCTCGGTCTGGGCGAACTTGCGGCGGGCTATGAACGTGGCAATGCCCAGCCCGATTGGCGGGACCATGCCGGCGGCCATGGTCGCGGCCATCGGTGCATAACTCTGCGAAGCCAGCAGCCCCACCGAGAAGGCATACGCGGCTTTGTTGATCGGCCCGCCGAGGTCGACGCACATCATGCCGCCGAGCAACACGCCGAGCAGAATCGCGTTGGTGGTGCCCATGCTGTCGAGAAAATGCGTCAGCGCCGCGAGCATCCCGGCAACCGGTTTACCGACCACGTAGATCATCACCAGCCCGGTGAACAGGCTGGCGAACAACGGAATGATCAGAATCGGTTTCAGCGCTTCGAGGCTCTGCGGCAATGCCACGTAACGACTGATCAACTTGGCCGCATAACCGGCGATGAAACCGGCGACGATCCCGCCGATAAACCCTGCCCCCAGCGTGCTGGCGAGCAAGCCACCAATCATCCCCGGCGCCAGGCCCGGACGGTCGGCGATCGAGTAGGCGATGTACCCGGCGAGCAGCGGCACCATCAGCTTGAACGCGGTCTCGCCGCCGATCTGCATCAGCGCCGCCGCCAGCGTGCCCTCTTCCTTGAACGCGGTGATGCCGAAGACGAACGACAAGGCGATCATCAGCCCCCCGGCCACCACCATCGGCAGCATGAACGAAACACCGGTCAGCAGGTGTTTGTAAACGCCGGTTTTCTCTTGCTTGGCCGGCGCCTTGCCGTCGCTCGCAGCGCTCTCCACCTGAGCTTCGGCGAGGGCTTTTTTCAGCGTCGCTTCGGATTGCTTGAGGGCAATGCCGGTGCCGCAACGGTAGATTTTCTTGCCGGCGAAACGCTCGGTGGCGACTTCGATGTCGGCCGCCAGCAACACCACGTCAGCCTCGGCAATCGCCGTTGCGCTGAGCGGGGTTTTCGCGCCGACCGAGCCTTGGGTTTCGACGTGCAGTTCATAGCCCAGACGCTTGGCCGTCTGCTGCAACGCCTCGGCCGCCATGAAGGTGTGGGCAACACCCGTCGGGCACGCAGTGATGGCGACGATGCGCGGGGCACGTTGCGCAGCGGCAACCGGGACGGCTTCGCTGGCGAGGTAAACTTCGGCCTCTTGCGCACCACGGCGCAGCACCGCTTCGACATCCTGCAGCGCTTGCGCCGGGGCAATGCGGAACACGCGCTTGCCGACGAAACGGCGCATGTCGACATCACCGGTGGCGACCAGCAACACCCACTCCGCCGCCTCAATGGTGGCGGCCGACAATTCACGTTCCGGGTGCGCCGCATCGACCACTTCAACGCTGGTGCTCCAGCCCTGACGCTGGGCCGCCGCATCGAGCAGGCGGGCGCACAGCACACTGGTGACCATGCCGTTCGGGCAGGCCGTGACAATGGCTAATTTCATGACAAACCCTCTTATTGTTCTGTCAGGGGACGCACGCGTACGCCCTGTTCGAGCTGCGCCAGTTGCGCCGCATCGTTGATGCCGAAACCGATCTGCGTCACCGCCATCGCGGCAATCGCCGTGGCCGTGCGCAGGGTCTGCTCGGGCGTATCGGCACTGAGCAGACCGTGGAGCATGCCGGCCAGCAACGAGTCACCGGCCCCTACCGTGCTGGCAACAGTCACCTTCGGCGGCGTGGCATGCAGCGCCGAGCCGACGCTGAACCAGTTCACACCGTCGGCGCCATGGGAGATCACCACGTGCTCGATACCCTTGGCGTGCAGGCACGCCGCAGCCTGAGCTTCGGCGGCGTGCGAAACCACATCGCAATCGAGCGCATCGGCGAGTTCTTCGGTGTTCGGCTTGATCAGCCACGGACGCCCTTCAATGGCCGCGCGCAAGGCGTCACCACTGCTGTCGAGGGCGACTTTCAGGCCGAGACCGTTCAGGCGTTCGATCAACTCGCGCAACCACTGCGCGCTGACGCCGCGCGGCAAACTGCCGGCGACCACCACCGCGTCATGCCCCGGAGCGATCTGCAGCAGACGCTCAAGCAACGTCTGCTGCGCCGTCGCGTCGACCACCGGCCCCGGGCCGTTGATGTCGGTGATGCGCCCGTCGTGCTCGGCGACCTTGATGTTGCTGCGCGTCTCCCCCGGCACGCGAATGAACGCATCGACAAAGCCGCGCTTGGCGAACAGGGTTTCGAAGGCTTGCAGATTGTCTTCGCCGAGAAAGCCGCTGACCGTCAGTTGATGCCCGAGGTCTGCGAGTACCTGGGCGACGTTCACGCCTTTGCCGGCGGCGTGGGTGTGCATCTCGTCGCTGCGGTTGACCTGACCGGCCTCCAGGCGTGGCAGCTCGACCGTGAGGTCCAGCGCCGGGTTGAGGGTCAGGGTGAGAATCTTGGCCATTACAGGGCCTCCACTAATGCACGCACTTCGTTCGCGCTGCCCACGGTGAGGGCTTGTTGAGCAAGGGTTTGCGCCTGGGTCAGGCTGAGTTCGCGGATGCGCGCCTTGACCTCGGCGATGCTGCGCCCGGACACGCTCAGCTCATCGACACCGAGGCCGACCAGCACCGGCACCGCCAGCGGATCTGCCGCCAGCTCGCCGCACACGCCGACCCATTTGCCATGGGTATGCGCGGCGCGCACGGTGATGTCGATCAGTTGCAGCACCGCCGGGTGCAGGCCGTCAGCCTGGGCCGAAAGCGTCGGGTGACCACGGTCGATGGCCAGGGTGTATTGCGTCAGGTCGTTGGTACCGACGCTGAAGAAGTCGACTTCCTTGGCCAATACCGGCGCCAGCAATGCAGCGGACGGTACTTCGATCATGATCCCCAGTTGCAAGTCCGCGACCGGGATTTCCAGGCGCAGACGCTCGGTCATGTCGCGGGCCTGACGCCACTCTTCAACGCTGCCGACCATCGGGAACATGATCCGCAGCGGACGGTTGTCCGCCGAACGCAGCAAGGCGCGTAGCTGCGCTTCCATGACCTGCGGACGCTGCAAGGTCAGGCGAATGCCGCGCACGCCGAGGAACGGGTTTTCCTCCTTGGCGATCGGCCAATACGGCAGCGGTTTGTCGCCGCCGACATCAAGGGTGCGCACCACCAATGGCCGCCCGGCGAGGCCATCGAGAACGCGACGGTATTCGGCTTCCTGAGTGGCTTCGTCTGGCGCTTGCGGGTGAGCCATGAAAATCAGTTCGGTGCGCAGCAGGCCGATGCCTTCGGCGCCCTGCTCCACTGCGGCGGTGACACCGGCGCTTTCACCGATGTTGGCGAACACTTCCACGGCGTGACCGTCAGTGGTGTGCGCCGGTTGATGGCGTTGTTCGGCGGCAGCCTTGAGACGCTGCTCGCGGGTATCGCGTTCTTCGGCGGCGCGTTGCAGGGTCGCGGCATCGGCGTCGACGTGCAGGCGACCGCGCTGGCCGTCGAGCAGCAACGGCGTGCCCGGTTCCAGCAGCAACACTGCTGCACCCGCACCGACCAGCGCTGGAATCCCGAGAGCACGGGCGACGATTGCACTGTGCGCCGTGGCGCCGCCGCGCGCGGTGAGAATCCCTGCTACCCGCGCTGGATCGAGCCGTGCGACGTCCGACGGACCGACCTCGTCCATCACCAGAATGTACGGTTGTTCAGGCTCATTCGGAGTCTGCACACCACAGAGTTGCGCCAGTACCCGGCGGCCTATGTCCCGCAAATCCGCCGCCCGCTCAGCGAGCAACGCGTCCTGCAGCGACTCCTGTTGTTTGGCCGCAGCTTCAATCACCACCATCCACGCCGCTTCGGCGCTTTCGCCTTGCTTGAGACGGGTGTCGACTTCGTCGGTCAGTTCCGGGTCGTCGAGCATTTCCTGGTGGGTGATAAAAATCTCGCGAATCGCCTTGGCCTTGCTGCGTTCGATCAGCCCCTGGATGTCACTGCGCACGTCGTTCAGCGCTTGTTTGAGACGTTCCCGCTCGATGGCCGCGGACTCGCCGCGCAACGGGTAATCGATAGCCTGCTGCACCTGAATGTGCGCTGGGCCGATAGCAATGCCCGGCGCGGCAGGGATCGCCTGTAACTGCGTGCCGGACGCCGGGGCGATCAGCACTTCGGCGATATCAGCGATGACTTCGCGTTGCTGACTCACGGCCGGCAGCGGTTCGACTTCTTCGCCGAGGCCTTCTTCGATAGCGGCCAGCAATGCGGGCAAGGCGTCGGCGGCGATGCTCGGTTCAGCGATCAACTCCAGCACCTGACCACGCCGCGCGCCGAGGCTCAGCAGTTTGCTCAGGCTTTTTACCGACACGGCGCTGTCCGCGCTGTCGACGATGCGCACACGGATTTCACCGTCGAAACTCTTCGCCAGTTGCGCAAGGATCTTCGCCGGACGTGCGTGCAGACCGTGGGCGTTGGCCAGGGCAATGCGAGCGCTCGGCCAATCGGCCGGCAGTTCGCCACCGAGCACTTCGAGGACTTTACGACTGCTGGTGGCGCGGCCCAATTCATGGCCGCGCCCTTCGATGAGCAACGCACACAGACGCTCAAGCAGCGCCTGATGCGCCTCGCCGAGACTGGCCAGACAGAACAGACCGCTGAGCGGCTGGCCGAGGTAACGCATCGGTTTGTCCGGGGTGACGAACGCCAGGCCCGGGCGCTTCACGGTTTGCTCGCTGTGCAGCCACCACAGGCCATCGCCCAGCGGCAGGGCTTCGACTTGTTGCAACACACCGGCAAAACCGTTGCTCACACAATCGGCCTGACGCAACAGACGCGCGCCACGCCAGACCAGTTCTTCGAAATCATCAGCCGACACGCCGAGGCCGATCATCTGCGCATCCAGCGCCAGTTCCTGTGGCGCGCCTTGCAGCAGTTTCAGCAGCGCTTCCGGCGAGCTGGCGCGACGCAGGGCCTGACCCAGATCGGTCTCGCCAAGGGCGCGGGTCAGCAGTTGCAGCAAACGCAGGTGTTCGTCGGATTTGGCGGCGATGCCGATCGCCAGATACACGATCTGGCCGTCGCCCCAGTCCACGCCCTCGGGAAACTGCATCAGCCGCACGCCGGTGGCGAACACCTGATCGCGGGTCTCGGGCGTACCGTGAGGGATGGCAATACCTTGACCAAGAAAGGTCGAGCCCTGGGTTTCCCGGGCCTGCAAACCGGCGAGGTAGCCATCGGCGACCAGGCCATCGGCCACCAGATGATTGGCGAGTAGTTGCAGGGCGGCGGGTTTATCCACAGCCGATTGGCCCATGGATATCTGCTCTATAGTGAGCTCGAGCATGCGATCTCCTTTTTGGCACATGGATGCGCCAGGATATTGTTTTGAATGGTCACAGCTTAGGCGCTGGTCAGCCTGCTTTTCAGCGGCAGTTTTGGCGGTTTCACGGCAGAACCGGCCAAAGGCGTCTAAAACGTAGAAAATACGCTTGCTGAAACGTTTAATCTAGATTGATCGGCACGTTACTCGATAATGTCTCATCCTTGAAGTCCAACTTGTCGGATGCGCTGCGACAATAGTCGTCTGCCCGAATCGGGTAGGATTGGCGAAAATGTGGCGGCAAGCTCGAAAAAACAAGGAAATCCCGGGTTGAAACTCAGTGATATCGCGCGGTTGGCCGGAGTGTCCGTGACCACCGCCAGCTACGTCATCAACGGCAAGGCCGAACAGCAACGCATCAGCAACGCCACGGTCGAGCGGGTGCGTGCGGTCGTCGAACAGCACGGCTTCACCCCCAACCCGCAAGCGGCCGGGTTGCGCAGTCGGCACACCCGCACGTTGGGTTTTATTCTGCCGGATCTGGAAAATCCCAGTTACGCGCGGATCGCCAAACTGCTGGAGCAAGGCGCGCGGGCGCGTGGCTATCAGTTGCTGATTGCCAGCTCCGACGATGCGCCGGACAGCGAGCGCCAGTTGCTGCAACTGTTCAAGGCGCGCCGTTGCGATGCGCTGATCGTCGCCAGTTGCCTGCCGGCCGGTGACGACAGCTACCGCCAGTTGCAGGCCAAGGGCTTGCCGATCATCGCCATCGACCGGGTCATGGAACCCGAGCACTTCTGCTCGGTGATCAGTGATGACCGCGAAGCCAGCCTGCACCTGACCCAGAGCCTGCTCGATCCGCAGCCGAAACAGATCGTGCTGCTCGGCGCGCGTCCGGAGCTGAGCATCAGTCAGGAACGTGCGGCGGGCTTCAAGCAGGCGCTGGTCGAGTTCAAAGGCGAAGTGCTGATCGAGCACGCCGAGTCCTTCAGCCGTGAATGCGGCAAGCAACTGATGGAAGAACTCCTGCAACGTCTGGGGCATTTGCCGGATGCGCTGGTGACGACTTCCTACGTGCTGCTGCAGGGCGTGTTCGATGCACTGCATGACTTCCCGCTCAAATCCCGCCCGCTGCGTCTGGGTACCTTCGGTGACACGCAGTTGCTGGACTTCCTGCCGCTGCCGGTCAACGCCATGGCCCAGCAGCACCAGTTGATCGCCGACAAGGCGCTGGAACTGGCGCTGGCCGCCGTCGAACAATCGCAATACAAGCCTGGCGTGCAGGCCATCGCCCGTACCTTCAAGCAGCGCATTCACCGGGACTGAGCCGTGGAGCTGATCGACAGCCACACCCACCTCGACTTCCCCGACTTCGACGCCGATCGCTCGGCGTTGCTCGCCGAAAGCCGCGCCCTCGGGGTGCGGCGGATGGTGGTGCTGGGGGTTTATCAGGACAATTGGCAACGGGTGTGGGAGCTGGTGCAGAGCGATGCGGATCTGTACGCAGCATTTGGTTTGCACCCGGTGTACCTCGATCAGCATCAACCCGAAGATCTACGCGCACTCGGCGACTGGCTGACGCGGCTGCGCGGCCATCGGCAATTGTGTGCAGTAGGCGAGATCGGTCTGGATTACTTCATCGAGACCCTCGACCGCGAACGCCAGCAGGCGCTGTTCGACGCGCAGCTGCAACTGGCGGCAGATTTCGAACTGCCGGCGCTGATCCACGTGCGCCGCAGCCACGCCGCGGTGATCGCCACGCTCAAGCGCTTCAAGCTCAAGCGCGCGGGCATCATCCACGCGTTCGCCGGCAGCCGCGAAGAAGCACGCGAATACATCAAGCTCGGTTTCAAACTGGGTCTGGGCGGCGCGCCAACCTGGCCGCAGGCGTTGCGCATGCATCGGGTATTGGCGGATCTGCCGCTCGATTCGATCGTGCTGGAAACCGACTCTCCGGACATGGCCCCGGCGATGTTTCCCGGAGTACGCAATACCCCTGCGCACTTGCCGGCGATCTGTGCAGCACTGGCCGAGTTGATGAATGTCAGTGCAGAACGACTGGCCGCCGCCAGCACCGCCAACAGCTGCGAAGTATTCGGTTGGTAATCAGTCGCCGTGGGCCTTGGCCGCTTCGAGAATCAAGGTCATGTGCTGACGTTGACGGACAAAGCGTGCCAGTGCGAAGTAGATAAAAATCACGATCAACGACGCATTCAACTGTTCAGTCACGCTGAGCAGCCCGATCCATTCCATGACCAACGCCACCAGCAGCGCGGTGCACACCGTGACCGACGCGCTGAAGCGCAGCAATCCCAGCGAGTCGAGGGACTTGAAGCGTTTGATCTGTTTAGGGCAGCGCAGCTCCAGAGCTTCCTGGCAGTGCGCGCAAGTGAACGGTTCGTTGATTGCGATGGCGTTGAGTTGCCAGGGTTTGAGTACCTGTAGGGTCTGGCAATGAGCACAACGGCCCTGGATTCCCAGGGTTGCAACGGACATGAGCGGCCTCCTCGACGCAATCAGCAGAACTCGGATACTGGCTCATTAATGACGAAAAGCCAGCCGTCGAAAGAAAACAGGAATTGGCTTACAAGCGTAAGCATCAATGCATTACAAAATGTTCTGACATTACCGCCCTTGTAGGAGTGAGCCTGCTCGCGATAACGGTGTATCAGCCAACCATTGAGTTGACTGGCACACCGTTATCGCGAGCAGTCTCACTCCTACAGCATTCGCGCTCGATCAGACGCGGAACGCGCTGATCAGCTGTTTCAGTTCCACCACCTGCGCTGACAACGCTCGGCTGGCGTCCTCCGTCTGGTGCGCCCCCTGGGCCGTGCGCTCGCCGGCGCGATTGATCTCGACGATGTTCTGGTCGATGTCATGGGCCACCGCAGTCTGTTGCTCCACGGCGGCAGCGATCTGCTGGTTCTGGTCGACGATCATGCCGACTGCGCCGAGGATGTTTTCCAGCGCCTGCTGGACCTTTTCCGACTGCCCGACCGTGCCGTTGGCCATCTGATGGCTGACGCCCATGGCTTTCACCGCCGCACCCACGCCGCCATGCAGTTTGGCGATCATCTGTTCGATTTCTTCGGTCGATTGCTGGGTGCGCTTGGCCAACGTACGCACTTCGTCCGCCACCACCGCAAATCCCCGGCCCTGCTCTCCGGCGCGGGCGGCTTCGATGGCGGCGTTGAGCGCCAGCAAGTTGGTCTGCTCGGCAATGCTCTTGATCACTTCCAGCACGCGGCTGATCGACTGGCTGTCGCTGGCCAACTGGTTGATCACCAGCACCGATTGATCGATCTCACTGGCCAGCGCAGCAATGCTGCCCTGCTGCGACTCCACCAGTGTACGACCGCTGACGGTTTCATCGTTGACGCTGTGCGCGCTGCTCACCGCTGCCGCTGCGCTGCGTGCAACTTCCAGCGAGGTCGCCGACATCTGGTTCATCGCGGTCGCCACTTGCTCGATCTGCGTGCGCTGCCCGGCCACTGCCTGATTGCTTTGCGCCGAGACAGTTTCCACCTGCCCGGCCTGGCGCTCGACCTCAGCCACGGTCTGCCCGACTCGTTCGATCAGGTCGTGGATTTTCCTCACGGTGCCGTTGAACACCTCGCCCAGTTCGCCGAGTTCATCGCGACTGTTGGCCTTGAAATTGACCGTCATGTCACCGGCCGCGACCTTGTCCATCATCGCGCCCAGGCGCTTGAGCGTGGTGCGAGTTGAGGCGTAGAACCCGCCGTAGAGATAGAAAATCAGCACGAACACCACCGCCAGCGCCACCGCCTGCAACACCATGTGCGTGCGGTTTTGCGCCAGGCGCTGCTGCAGTTGGGTATCGAGGAATTTCAGGGTCGCGTCATTGAGCTGGTAGGTCTGAGCCATCAGCCCGGAGACCTGATCGTAGAACGCCTGCCACGGGGTATCGAGGGTCTCGGCCACCACGACTTTCGCCTCAAACAGTTCGCTGGCCTGCTTGAGCGAAGCCTTGCTGCTGTCGGCCGGCGCGCTGAGGCTGACGCGCGCAGCCTGGCTGGAGTCGAGGGCGTCTGCCAGTTTCAGCGCGTATTCGGCCTGGAGCTTTTCGATCTGCGCCAGCAACTCGTCGAAACGGCTGCTCGACGAACTGTTGAGAAAGCCCTGCCCCAACGAATACGAACCGATGGCCCGACCTTCGCCGAGAGTCTGGGTCACGGCCGGAGTGATAGTGGTGAGCAGCTCGCTGAGCTGGCGGATGTCGCTCTGGTTGTCGCGGCTCAGACCGGCCTGACTGGTGACGATCTGGCTGAAGATCTGCGCATTGCCGAGCAGTTTGCCGATCATCGCGCTTTTGCTTTGCAGAGAGTTTTCCGCCTGTTGGGCCTTGAACGCGCTGATCATTTCATCGCGTTTGCCGTCGAACAGTTTGATCTGTTCGGGATCGTCGGTCATCGCCTGCAAACCTTGCAGGCGCGCCAGCACGGATTGCTCCAGGCTGCTGATCTGCGCTTCGAGGTTGTCGGCTTTGCCGGACTGGCCGAGGGTGACGTTGATCTGCACCAGATTGTTCAGCGTTTCCAGATCCCGGCGCAGGCTCAGGCTGCTGCCCAGCAGATCGAGGCTCTGCAATTCGACCCGGGTGCCCTGGAATTCACGATAGGAATCGCGCACCAGATAAAAATTGGTCACCAGCATCGGCACCAGGAACAGCACGCTGATCAAGCTGAACTTCATGCCGAAGCTCAGACGGTTCATCAGCGAGACGGCGGGATAGAGCAAGCTCTTCACTGGAAGTCTCCCTTGGTTTTTCTTGTTTTTATTGGCAGGCGCGGGGCGACAGCAGATAGCCACTATCGGGCGCTGTCTCTGTATAGCTCAAATCGGGGGGAGGTTTTGTAACTTAAGGTTAACGACTATCTGGGGCAGATCGCTCACCTTGTGGCGAGGGAGCTTGCTCCCGCTCGGCTGCGCAGCAGACGCAAATCGCTTGGACGCGTCGTTTATGATGAACAGCGAGGGCGGCTTCGCCACCCAGCGGGAGCAAGCTCCCTCGCCACAATGAATTTCACCGAGGGTTCAGTGGATCAGCACTGTCCACAAGGCAAACCCGGCATACCACAGCACCGCCGCGCGCAGCAGCAGTTCCCACAGGCAATCGAGGGTGTTGATGCCTTCAGGCCCGACTACCGGCGGCGGGATCTCACCCGCTGCCAGCCCGACCTTGTTGATCAGCTGCGCGGCGCTGATGTTCCAGTTCAGCAGCTCATGCAACATCACCCGGCTGACCGCGACGAAATTGCCGACCAGAGCCAGACTGGCGGCGAGCAAGCGCACTGGCAACCAGTCAAAGGCGTGACGTAACTGTCCGGCACGTTCGGCGAGCGCCGGGTTCTGGCTGTGTTCTTCCGCCAATGCGAGCAAGCGATAAGCCAGCGCCGCGACCGGACCGAGCACGAAGTACCAGAAGATCACCGCGAAGAAACTTTGATAGGCCTGCCACAACAGGTGCCCTTGGACCCGATCCAGCAATTGCTCACCACTGTCGGCACAGATATCCAGATCACGCTTGGCCACATGCGCGGCCGCTTGCAGATCCTCGCGCCGCCAGGCGTCACGAAACGGCCCGAGACCGCCGAGCAGATCACCGCGCCCCAGCGCATAAATCACCACCAGCAAATGCACCGGCAGCGCCAGCAAGCCGTAAGCGACGGGTTCCAGTACCACCAGCAACAAGGCAAGCAGCGCCACCGGCAGCAACACCAGAATCGTCAGCACCAGCCATGGTCGCTGGGCCAGGCGTGCGCTGGTTTCGAGTTTGTGCAGTTCGCGGATCCATCCGCCATCGCGTTGAACCCGATGACGCAGGGCCGAGAATTTCTCGATCCAGACCGCCAGCAGTAACACCAGAAAACTCATTGTCCTTCCTCTTGTGCCAGGGCTGCGCGGTAACGCGCCCAGTCGAATGCCGGGCCAGGATCGGTCTTGCGCCCGGGTGCGATGTCGCTGTGCCCGCAGATACGGGCGCCGGTGATGGCCGGAAATGCGGTTTGCAGCTGACGCGTCAACGTGATCAGCGCCTGATACTGCGCATCGGTAAAGGGCAGATCATCAGTGCCTTCGAGCTCGATGCCCACGGAAAAATCGTTACAGGTTTCCCGGCCTTCGAACATCGACACGCCCGCATGCCACGCCCGCTCAAGACAGGAGACAAACTGGGTGACGCTGCCGTCACGTTCGATCAGAAAATGCGCCGAGACGCGCAGGTCGGCAATCCCTGCAAAATAGGGATGCTCGGTGACATCCAGACGATTCTGGAAAAATTCCTGCACCTTGCCGGTGGCGAACTGCGCCGGCGGCAGGCTGATGTTGTGGATCACCAACAGGGAAATTTCGCCCGCAGGGCGTTCATTGAAGTTGGGCGATGGGCAGACCTGTACCCCGTGACACCACCCGCTAGCGGGATCCAACTGCATACCGATTCCTTCAACGCCGACTGTGTTGGCGCCCAGTATGCCGTGATCGGCCCCCGGCGCGCGATCACTTGCCGCGATTGAGTCGCCGCAGATTGCCGAGCACCGACTCCAGCGCCCGATCGAACAGCAAGGTGTCATCCAGCGCCCGCACCGCGCCACGGCGGAACTCGAGGGCCAGATCGACGCGGCTGCGCTCCAGCACCTTCATCCCGGTGCGGTCGACGAACACGTATTTGCCGGTGGCTTCGATGATCGCTGCGAGCTTGCAGCGCAGGCTGTGCTCGTCGTCTTCCTGGAACGCCACCCAACTGCCCAGGCGCAGTTGTTCCAACTGACGCAGCCCCGGGTCGTCATGCGCCAGGCCGCTGGCATTCACGCCGATCGCGCCCTCGTCGGCGCTACGCAGGGTGATGTGCTGCGACACCTCTACCAACGCCGGCGCATCGGCCGGCGGCTGCTCGGTGAGCGGTTCAAGCACACGCACATGCAGCGCTTCCAGCTCGCTGAAAAATTCGCTGGTGGCGAACGGATCAAACGCCGAGCTGCTCAGGCCATCACGCAATGATTTGAGCAAGCCTGGCACCAGCGCCAGCAACTGCAGACCGGCGTCAGCCTCGTCGTGACGCTGTACGCTCCAGATCAATTGCTCCATGGTCTGCACATCGGCCTGCCATTCAGCACAGTGGTCGCCATGTTTGAGGCAGGTCAGCAGCAGCACTTTGCTCCACGCATCACGCACAAAGGTCACCACCGACGGCGGCAGGACTTTACCCAGCAACGCCTGGTTCAGCACATGCTCGACTCGCTGCCGAGCCAGTTCGGTTTTCGCCCGTCCTTCCTCGGCATCGCGCAAACGCTGTTCGAGCAATTCGCTGCGCCGCCGCTCATCACTGGTGAAGGCCAGGAAATCGGCGAGCAACTCGGAGAAAATCGCCGGGTCGTCGACGAAGTCACTCAACAGGCGCTGCACCACTTGTTCGATGCGCAGATACAGGCTGTCACGCGCCTCGCCATTGCAATCGCCCCAACCCATGGCGGCATCGGCGATTTCATTGAGCAGGCGCCGCGCCGGGTGGCTGCTGCGGCTGAAGAAACTTTTGTCGAGTACTGCCACCTTGAGCATCGGAATCTGCAAACGCGCGATCAACGCCTTGAGCGAATCCGGCAGGTTACGGTCTTCGAGGATGCAATCGAAGACCATGGCGATCAGGTTGATCACGTCTTCATCCGCGCCGTCGACGATGCGTGATTTGCCGCTCCTCACGCTGACCCGCGTCAGCAGCTGCTCAAGCTGATTGCGCAGATCGAAATCGTCCTGCGCCGCCAGCGCCGGGACGTATTGCTGCAAGTGTGAAAGCAGGCGCAGTAGATCACGGGTGCTGATCGGTTGCGCCGCCGCACTCGGCTCCAGGGTCGGCGCGACACTGCCGCGCACGTGCAGCAGCAGTTCCTGCAACGCGGCGAAGACTTCCTGCACGCCTTCGTCGGCGGGCGCGGGTTCGTCACTCTCTTCGCTGCTGATGCTTGCTGCCGCACGCTCGATTGCGCGGCGTGCGGGGGCCGGTTTCAACTCAGGCAACACGCCGGTGGCGACCAGCAATTGATTGGCTTCGGCATACAACTGCTCGGTATCGGCCAGCACATAGCGTTCGAACAGTTTGAGCAGGATCAGCTTGACCTTGATCTCCACGCCCAGGTTACGTCCGGCCTGCAGAAAGAACTCGCAGAGCATCGCCGGGCCGAGCGGGTTGTGTTGGTTATCGAAATCCTTGCCCAGCAACACGTTGAGGCGTGCGGTCAGTTGATCAAGAGCAAAGCCATCACGCTTGAGCACCCGCCCGACCATGGTCTCGACCGCCACGCTGCGCTCCATGTCATCGGTACGCGGTGCCGAATCCTCGAATATCAGCGTGCCGGGCAACGCGGGTTGCACGACTTCGTATTGAATCAGCGCGACAAAGGCTTCGAAGAATTGCTCGAGAAAACCCCGTTCGATGTTTTTGCGCTTGAGGCGCAGGTCGCGCATGGCTTCGAAAAAGATGTTCTGTTCGACGTCATTACGCGCCCGGTCAGCCATTTCGAACAGGGTGTCGTCTGCGTTATCGAACAATTCCTGCAAACCGTGGCGCAGTTGCTGGGCGGCCTTGTCGCGGACCTGAAGCAGAATCACAGGCAGGCGGGCGAGCGGCGAATGATTCGCCTGATCGGTAGCGGCCTTGTGCAAGGGCACTACATTCCCGTCGTTGTGCATCCAAGCCTCCTGAAACGGTGATTTCACTGGTCAGTTACAACACAGGTCCCTGTGGGAGCGGGGTTTCGCGCGGGAGGGGGGGGGGGGGTGCCCGAAACATTCCCGTCACACCCCCCACTCCCGCGCGACCCGCCCCCCCC
>NZ_JAJSLU010000004.1:321063-385982 GCF_023063025.1 Pseudomonas sp. YL2
CTTGCTCGCGAAAGCGGTGTGTCGTTCGCCAAAACTGTCACTGACAAACCGCTTTCGCGAGCAAGCCCGCTCCCACATCGGCGTCAAAGCCATGACGTCAAATGCAAGGCGGATTATCTTGCAAAACTTGTCCCCGGCGCTATAGCCGTCAGGGTTTCCCCTATGCCCGCGACACCTTCCAGTGACCACGAAAAACCGCGCTTTGCTCACAGGAAATCGACCAGTTGCAGTCAGGCACGCGCGTTCTCGCCTTGGGTTGGCTCTCGCCATGCCCCTATAATCGGCGCACTTAGTTTGTGGAGCCCGTTATGCCGAATCTACGTCTCGCCGATCTGACCGCCGAAATCGAAGCCAACGTGCGCCGTGCGTTGCTCGAAGATGTCGGCAGCGGCGACATCACCGCACAACTGATCCCGGCCGAACGTCTGGCCAAAGCCACCATCATCACTCGCGACGAGGCGGTTATCTGCGGCACGGCGTGGGTCGACACGGTGTTTCGCCAGCTCGATCCGCGCGTCGCGGTGCACTGGCAGGTACGGGACGGTGAACGGGTCAAACCCAACCAGCCGTTGTTTCATCTGGAGGGCCCGGCCCGTTCGTTGCTGACTGGCGAACGCAGCGCGCTGAACTTCCTGCAACTGCTGTCCGGCGTGGCCACGCGTGCGCAATACCTGGCGGACTTCGTGGCGCAAACCCAGGTCAAGCTGCTGGATACCCGCAAGACCTTGCCGGGCCTGCGTCTGGCGCAGAAATACGCGGTGACCTGCGGTGGTTGCCACAACCACCGCATCGGCCTTTACGACGCGTTCCTGATCAAGGAAAACCACATCGCCGCCAGCGGTGGCATCGCGCAGGCCATCGCCGCCGCGCACAAGATCGCGCCGGGCAAACCGGTGGAAGTCGAAGTGGAAAGTCTGGAAGAGCTGAAGGAAGCGCTGACTGCCGGCGCCGACATCATCATGCTCGACGAACTGAGCCTGGATGACATGCGCGAAGCCGTGCGCCTGAACGGCGGCAAGGCCAAACTCGAGGCCAGCGGCGGTATCAATGAAAGCACACTGCTGCCGATCGCTGAGACCGGGGTGGACTACATCTCGATCGGTGCGATGACCAAGGACGTGAAGGCGGTGGACCTGTCGATGCGTCTGAGCCTCTGAGGCTGTCACGCAATAAAAAACGCCAGCCCGGTTGAGGCTGGCGTTTTTGTTTCAGACCACCAGATTGTTCATCTCGCAGTACTCGTCCCACTCGACGCCCAACACCTCGGCCGCCTCCTTGTGCAGCTCCAGGCGCTTGGCCTCAAACTCTTCAGGGGTGCTGGTGTACTTGAGCGTCAGCTCCCACGGCTGCAAGCCCTGGGCTTCGGCTTCGTCCTCGAATGCCCACTGGATCTGGTCTTTCTGATCATCAGGACTCAGGTCCTTGATCTCTTCTTTCAGGTCCGGGACGTCCTGAATGTATTTTTCCAGCGCTAGTGCGTGACGTTGCTCTTGAGTTAATTCGGTCATGGCGTTCTCGCTGATCGTAAGAATGGAGGATGGATCTGGATCATCAAGGATCTCTCTGACGCGGATTGTCCGGCCTTCGGAACCATTCGGGATCATCTGAAAACTGCTAAGCGATGCTCATGCAGGCACCGAATATAGGACGTTTGCATGACGAATTACACGGCTCTTTACATCTCTCGCACAAAAACTTTGACCTGGGAGATATAAATCGCGGGATTGCGCGAGGGGATGGTGCCCGAGACAGGAATCGAACCTGCGACCTTCGCGTTACGAGTGCGCTGCTCTACCGGCTGAGCTACACGGGCGGTGGGCTAAACCTAGCACCGGTCTTGAAGTCCGGCAACTTCAAAGCCTGTCCCGGTATTTCGCAGACAAAAAAATGCCCCGCCGTTTTCACGGCGGGGCATTTTCATTGCGCTAAAGCTGTGGGCTGATTAAACGCCCGAAGCCTTGGCCGCTGCCACGTCTTTGATGGACAGCTTGATACGGCCGCGGTTGTCCACGTCCAGTACCAGCACTTCCACTTCCTGGCCTTCTTTCAGGATGTCGGTGACTTTCTCTACGCGAGCGTCGCTCAGCATCGAGATGTGCACCAGACCGTCCTTGCCCGGCAGGATGTTGACGAATGCGCCGAAGTCGACGATGCGTTCAACCTTGCCGACGTAGATCTTGCCGATCTCGGCTTCTGCAGTGATGCTCAGAACGCGCTGACGAGCAGCCTCTGCGGCATCCTTGGTTTCGCCGAAGATCTTGATCGAACCGTCGTCTTCGATGTCGATCGAAGCCTTGGTTTCTTCGCAGATCGCACGGATGGTCGCGCCACCTTTACCGATAACGTCACGGATCTTGTCGGTGTCGATCTTCATCGCGATCATGGTCGGAGCGTTGGCCGACAGTTCGGTACGCGACTGGCCGATGATCTGGTTCATCTGGCCGAGGATGTTCAGGCGCGCTTCCAGGGCTTGGCCCAGAGCGATTTCCATGATCTCTTCGGTGATGCCCTTGATCTTGATGTCCATCTGCAGCGCAGTAACGCCTTTGGCGGTACCGGCTACTTTGAAGTCCATGTCGCCCAGGTGGTCTTCGTCACCCAGGATGTCGGTCAGGACGGCGAACTTCTCGCCTTCTTTAACCAGACCCATGGCGATACCGGCAACCGGAGCCTTCATTGGCACACCAGCGTCCATCAGGGCCAGGGAAGCGCCGCAAACGGAAGCCATCGAGCTCGAACCGTTGGATTCGGTGATTTCCGAAACCACACGGATGGTGTACGGGAACACGTCAGCGGCTGGCAGCATGGCCGAAACCGAACGACGGGCCAGACGGCCGTGACCGATTTCACGACGACCAGCGCCACCCATGCGACCACACTCGCCCACCGAGAACGGAGGGAAGTTGTAGTGCAGCATGAACGGGTCTTTTTTCTCGCCTTCCAGGGTGTCCAGCAGCTGTGCGTCGCGGGCAGTACCCAGCGTCGCGACTACCAGAGCCTGGGTTTCGCCACGGGTGAACAGCGCCGAACCGTGAGTCTTAGGCAGAACGCCGACTTCGATGTTCAGCGGACGTACGGTGCGGGTGTCGCGGCCGTCGATACGTGGCTTGCCGTTAACGATGTTTTCGCGAACGGTGCGGTATTCGATTTCGCCGAAAGCGGCTTTGACGTCAGCAGCAGAAGGCTGGCCTTCTTCGCCGGACAGCTTGGCAACGACCTGGTCTTTCAGCTCGCCCAGACGTGCGTAGCGGTCAGCCTTGACGGTGATGGTGTAAGCCTGGGAGATCGCTTCGCCGAACTCGGCACGGATCGCGCCCAGCAGTTCGGTGGCTTCTGGAGCAGGAGCCCAGGTCCAGGTTGGCTTGGCAGCTTCAGCGGCCAGTTCTTTGACGGCGTTGATCACCACCTGGAACTCGTCGTGAGCAAACAGTACCGCGCCCAGCATCTGGTCTTCGGTCAGCTCTTTGGCTTCCGATTCAACCATCAGTACGGCGTCGGAGGTGCCGGCAACGACCATGTCCAGGCTCGAAGCAGCTTGCTGCTCGTAGGTCGGGTTCAGCAGGTAGCCGGTGCTTTCGTGGAAAGCGACGCGAGCGGCGCCGATCGGGCCGTCGAACGGAATGCCCGAGATGGCCAGGGCAGCCGAGGTACCGATCATCGCAGCGATGTCCGGATCGGTCTTCTTGCTGGTGGAAACGACGGTGCAGACAACCTGCACTTCGTTCATGAAGCCTTCCGGGAACAGCGGACGGATCGGACGGTCGATCAGTCGGGAAGTCAGGGTTTCTTTCTCGGAAGGACGGCCTTCACGCTTGAAGAAACCGCCAGGGATCTTACCGGCAGCGTAAGTCTTTTCCTGGTAGTGAACGGACAGAGGGAAGAAGCCCTTGCCTGGATCGGCTTGCTTGGCACCGACTACGGTCACCAATACGCTGACGTCGTCGTCAACGGTGACCAATACTGCGCCGGAGGCCTGACGGGCGATACGGCCAGTCTCGAGGGTAACGGTCGACTGACCGAACTGGAATTTTTTGATTACCGGGTTCACGGTGTCCTACCTTCTTTGTGGCTCTTGGGGGAACTGGTTTCTTGCGAAATTCTTGGGCAATGTCGGGAATCGGCCCGCTGACTGTCCGGGTAAAACGGTAGTGCAGATAAAACTTGAGGCTGGGAGCCTGCCAGCCACCAGCGGAAAACCGCTGATGCCTGACAGACAACCAACCTCATAGCGCAATCGCTGATTAGCGACGCAGACCCAGGCGGCCGATCAGAGCGCTGTAACGGCTCAGATCTTTGCCTTTCAGGTAGTCCAGCAGCTTGCGACGCTGGTTTACCATGCGGATCAGACCACGACGGGAGTGGTGGTCTTTACCGTTGGCCTTGAAGTGACCTTGCAGTTTGTTGATGTTGGCGGTCAGCAGTGCAACTTGCACTTCTGGCGAACCAGTATCACCAACAGCTTGCTGGTAGTCGGCAACGATTTGAGCTTTTTCTTGAACGTCGAGAGCCATGAGGCAATCCTTTTATCAGGAAACTGTTTCAAAAACAGTTTCAACAGGCCAGGGACAAATCCCTGTATCTATAAATGAGTAGTGACCGTGCCTGTTAACAGCCACACTCGTTCGGTCATTCTGACCGAATCAGTCGACGCGGCGCGATGCGCCCGTCTTCGCTCACTTCACCGATACCGATGAAGCGACCATTGTGATCCTGTACCCGTACCATGCCGAACTTCGGAGCATCCGGGGCACGTACCGGCTGGCCGTTGAGCCAGTAGAACGCACTCGCTTCGGAGAAGTGCAGCAGCGGCCAATCCTGCAGGCCGCTGTCCGATGGCATCAGGAAGCGGTCGACCGCTTCGTTGCCGCCTTCGGCATGTACCGCTTCCAGCTCTTCGAGGGTCACGGTCTGCGCCAGGGTGAAAGGCCCGGCCTGGGTACGACGCAGTTCCGCGACGTACGCACCACAACCGAGTTGCTCACCGATATCCTCCACCAGGGTGCGGATATAGGTGCCCTTGCTGCAATCCACCGCAAGACGCGCAGTATCGCCTTCGAAGGCCAGCAATTCCAAGCGCGCAATAGTAACAGAACGCGGTTCGCGCTCCACTACTTCGCCTGCACGGGCAAGCTTGTACAGCGGCTGACCGTCACGCTTGAGTGCCGAGTACATCGGCGGTATCTGACTGATTTGCCCACGAAATTTCGGCAGAACCGCTTCGACATCGGCGCGACCAACGGTCACCGGACGCTCCTGCAAAACCTCACCCTCGGCGTCAGCCGTGGTAGTGGTCTTGCCCAGTTGCGCCAGGGTTTCGTAACCCTTGTCGGAATCGAGCAGGTACTGCGAGAACTTCGTTGCCTCGCCAAAGCACAGCGGCAATACACCGGTGGCCAGCGGGTCGAGACTGCCGGTGTGACCGGCCTTCTCGGCGTTGAGCAACCAGCGAACCTTCTGCAACGCGGCGTTGGAGGTGAACCCCAGCGGCTTGTCGAGCAGGATGATACCGCTGACGTTACGACGGATACGTTTGACCTGAGCCACCGAATTACTCCTTGGTGTCTTCAGGTGCAGCGGCCAGGTGCTGATTGTCCTCAGCCACGGCGCGCTCGATCAGGGCCGACAGGTGCGCGCCACGCACGACGCTTTCGTCGTAGTGGAAGTGCAATTGCGGCACGCTGCGCAGCTTCATTTCACGGGCCAGCTGCATGCGCAGGAAACCTGCGGCAGCGTTGAGCACCTTGATGCTTTGCGCGATGTCTTCGGCGTTGTCCTGCCCCATCACGGTGATGAAGATCTTCGCGTGACCGACGTCACGGCTGACTTCCACAGCGGTAATGGTGACCAGGCCGACGCGCGGGTCTTTGACTTCACGACGGATCAGCTGGGCCAGCTCACGCTGCATCTGATCGCCGATACGTTGGGTACGGCTGTATTCTTTTGCCATGATTTTGTTACCTGTTACTGCCCCACGGTGAAACCCGCAAGGTCTGAAAGCGGCAAACGCCCGGCCTGACAAAAGCCAGACCGGGCGTTGCGTTTAGAGTCCTGACGCCGTGGCGCGCATCTGCATGCGGCGGCTCGGCGTGGCCCTTGAAGTGCGCGAGTCAGAGGCTGCGAGCAACCTGAACCTTCTCGAAGACTTCGATCTTGTCACCGACTTTGACGTCGTTGTAGCTCTTCACGCCGATACCGCATTCCATGCCGGCACGTACTTCGGAAGCGTCATCCTTGAAGCGGCGCAGGGATTCCAGCTCGCCTTCGAAGATAACGATGTCTTCACGCAGTACACGGATCGGACGGTTACGGTGAACAACACCTTCGATCACCATGCAACCGGCGATCGCGCCAAACTTCGGCGAACGGAACACATCACGCACTTCGGCCACACCCAGGATGTTCTCGCGAACATCGCTGCCGAGCATGCCGGTCAGGGCTTTCTTGACGTCTTCGATGATGTCGTAGATCACGTTGTAGTAACGCATGTCCAGACCTTCCTGCTCGACGATCTTCCGTGCACCAGCATCGGCACGCACGTTGAAGCCGAACAGTACAGCGTTGGAAGCCAGTGCCAGGTTGGCGTCGGATTCGGTGATACCACCGACACCGCCACCGACTACGCGCACTTGCACTTCGTCGTTGCCCAGGCCGTTCAGAGCGCCCTGCAAAGCTTCCAGCGAACCACGGACGTCGGATTTGAGGACGATGTTGAGCGTCTTCTTCTCTTCCTGGCCCATGTTTTCGAAGATGTTTTCCAGCTTGCCGGCGTGAGCGCGAGCCAGTTTGACTTCGCGGAACTTGCCTTGACGGAACAGAGCCACTTCACGGGCTTTCTTCTCGTCGGCAACCACGCTCATCTCGTCGCCAGCGTCCGGCGTACCGTCAAGACCCAGGATCTCGACCGGAATGGCCGGACCTGCTTCCTTGATCGGCTTGCCGTTCTCGTCGAGCATGGCGCGCACGCGGCCATAGTTCGAGCCGACCAGCACCATGTCGCCTTGACGCAGCGTACCGTCCTGAACCAGAACAGTGGCTACCGGGCCACGGCCCTTGTCCAGACGCGATTCGACGACTACGCCACGGCCAGGAGCCGATGGCGTGGCGGTCAGTTCGAGTACTTCGGCCTGCAGCAGAACCGCTTCGAGCAGCTCGTCAACGCCGGTACCCATTTTCGCCGAGACCGGTACGAATGGAGTGTCGCCACCCCAGTCTTCGGAGGTCACGCCGTGAACCGACAGTTCGCTGCGGATGCGATCGAGGTCGGCACCCGGCTTGTCGATCTTGTTCACCGCAACCACCAGAGGAACGCCAGCCGCCTGAGCGTGCTGAACAGCCTCGATGGTTTGCGGCATCACGCCGTCGTCCGCCGCAACCACCAGGATCACGATGTCGGTCGCCTTGGCACCACGGGCACGCATTGCGGTAAACGCAGCGTGACCCGGGGTGTCGAGGAACGTCACCATGCCGCGGTCGGTTTCAACGTGGTACGCACCGATGTGCTGGGTAATGCCGCCGGCTTCGCCCGCTGCTACCTTGGCACGACGGATGTAGTCGAGCAGGGAAGTCTTACCGTGGTCAACGTGGCCCATTACGGTCACGACTGGCGCACGGGAAACTGCCTCACCTTCAAACTTCAGGGACTCGGCCAAGGAATCTTCCAGGGCGGTGTCGCTGACCAGGGTCACTTTGTGGCCCAGCTCTTCAGCTACCAGTTGAGCAGTTTCCTGATCGAGTACCTGGTTGATGGTCGCTGGAGTGCCCAGTTTGAACATGAACTTGATGATTTCAGCAGCCTTGACCGACATCTGCTGAGCGAGATCGCCAACAGTGATGGTCTCGCCGATCTTCACTTCACGCACGACAGGACCGGTAGGGTTCTGGAAACCGTGAGCGTTGCGTTTTTTCAGCTTGGCCTTGCCGCGACCACCACGACGGAAGCCATCGCTTTCTTCGTCGGTAGTGCGTGGCGCCACACGTGGAGCCGGCGCTTTTTCTTTGACCGATGCGCGATGCGGAGCGTTTTTGCGCTCGCCATCGCCACCACCGCCGCGACGATTGTTATCGTCGGCACGTGGCTTGTCCGGACGGCGCTGTTCGTCACGCTTGCGAGTGTCGGCAGCCGGCGCAGCAGCAACCGGCGCGGCGTCGCGCACTGGTTCAGCGACTGGCGCAGGTGCTGCAACAGCTTCGGCAGGAGCGGACGGCGCAGCAGCAGGCTGGCGACGCGCTTCTTCTTCAGCGCGCTGCTTGGCTTCTTCTTCAGCCTTCTGACGAGCAGCATTTTCTACTGCGCGACGCTCTTCCAGTTCACGCTTGCGCTCGGCTTCGATTTCTTCCGGGCTACGCTGTACGAAAACTTTCTTCTTGCGAACTTCAACGCTGATGCTCTTGCTACCAGCCACACGCAGGGTGCTGGTGGTTTTACGCTGCAGCGTGATCTTGCGTGGTTCTTCCACTTTCGCCTTGTGGCTGCTCTTCAAGTGAGTCAGCAGGGATTGCTTCTCACTGTCAGTCACATTTTCTTCGGCGGCGGTGTGCGGCAGACCTGCCTCACGCATCTGCTGCAACAGGCGCTCTACCGGTGTTTTGACCTCATCGGCCAGTTGTTTCACCGTGACTTGCGTCATGCACTTCTCTCCTCAGGCCGCGCCTAATTACTCGAACCAGTGGGCTCGGGCGGCCATGATCAACTTGCCGGCACGATCATCGTCAATGCCGTCGATGTCGAGCAGGTCGTCAATAGACTGCTCGGCCAGGTCTTCGCGGGTAATTACGCCGCGCACCGCCAGTTCCATCGCCAAATCCTTGTCCATACCCTCAAGCGAGAGCAGGTCTTCGGCCGGATGGGCGTCTGCCAGCTTTTCCTCAGTAGCGATGGCTTTGGTCAACAAACGATCCTTGGCACGAGCGCGAAGCTCGTTGACGATATCTTCGTCAAAGCCGTCGATGTTGAGCATTTCTTCCAACGGTACGTAGGCAATCTCTTCCAGGCTGGTGAAGCCTTCATCTACCAGCACCTGAGCCAGTTCTTCGTCGACTTCCAGCTCGTCGATGAAGTTGCGCAGGATGTCGCCGGTTTCTGCTTGCTGCTTAGCCTGGATGTCCGATTCGGTCATCACGTTCAGGGTCCAGCCAGTCAACTGGCTCGCCAGACGCACGTTCTGACCACCTCGACCGATGGCCTGAGCCAGATTGTCTGCGCCAACGGCGATGTCCATTGCATGGGCATCTTCGTCAACGATAATGGCCGCCACTTCTGCCGGCGACATGGCATTGATCACGAACTGCGCCGGGTTATCGTCCCACAGGACGATATCGACACGCTCGCCACCCAACTCGCCCGACACGGCCTGGACGCGCGAACCGCGCATACCGATGCACGCGCCCTGCGGGTCGATGCGTTTGTCCTTGGAACGGACAGCGATCTTGGCACGCGACCCCGGATCACGGGACGCCGCCATCACTTCGATCAGGCCTTCAGCGATTTCCGGCACTTCGATACGGAACAGCTCGATCAGCATTTCCGGCGCGGTACGCGACAGGATCAGCTGCGGGCCGCGGTTCTCGGTGCGGATTTCCTTGAGCAGTGCACGCAGACGCACACCGACACGGAAGGTTTCGCGAGAAATGATGTCTTCACGGGCCAGCAACGCTTCGGCGTTGTTGCCCAGATCGACGATCACGTTGTCGCGGGTGACTTTCTTCACGGTGCCGGAGATGATTTCTCCCAGGCGCTCGCGATAGGCGTCGACCACTTGAGCGCGCTCGGCTTCACGAACTTTCTGCACGATGACCTGTTTGGCGGTCTGTGCTGCAATGCGGCCGAACTCGATGGATTCGATCTTTTCTTCGACGACGTCGCCGACCTTGGCGCCCGGATGCGTTTCGGCAACCTTGCTTGGCCAGGTTTCGATCGCAGGATCGTCGAGATCATTCTCTTCGACGACTGTCCAGCGACGGAAAGTCTCGTAGGAACCGGTGTGGCGGTTAATTTCCACACGCAGGTCAACTTCGTCTTCAAAACGCTTTTTGGTAGCAGTGGCCAGAGCCAGCTCCAGCGCTTCAAAAATCACGCTTGCCGGTACGCCCTTTTCATTGGATACCGACTCAACAACCAGCAGTACTTCTTTGCTCATCGTACGCCTCGCCTTTCGCAAGCCATTGGATCCGCGGGATCCGCGTCTCAGTCAAAACTGGGAATAATGTTGGCCTTGTCGATCATATCGATCGGCAACAGGAATTCATGGTCATCTACCTGCACCACGACATCCTGTTCTTCTACACCGCGCAGAAGGCCCTGAAAGTTGCGTCGACCTTCAAAAGGCGAGCGCAGCTTGATCTTCACTTGTTCACCGGCAAATTTTGCAAACTGCTCAAGAGTGAACAGTGGGCGTTCCATGCCAGGCGAGGAAACTTCGAGGGTGTATTCAACGGAGATCGGATCTTCAACATCCAGGACACCGCTGATCTGACGGCTGACAATGGCGCAATCGTCCACCAGCACGCCACCCTCTTTATCGATATAAACGCGCAACATCGAGTGACGACCTTGAGCCGAAAACTCGATACCCCAGCATTCATAGCCTAGGGCCACGACCACCGGGGCCAACAAGGCCTGCAACTCTTCTAGCTTGCTCGACACCTGAACCCCCTCGTGCATGTAAATGCATGCGCTGCAAAATAAAAAAATGGGCTAAACGCCCATCCTTGAAACGCCGTCGAACAGCGGCGCAGAAAGTGTCCAGCTAACAAAAAGCCCCTGAAAAGGGGCTCCTTAAACTGGTTGCGGGGGCCGGATTTGAACCGACGACCTTCGGGTTATGAGCCCGACGAGCTACCAGACTGCTCCACCCCGCGACAAAGCTGGGGCGGAAGTATACGACCGATCCCTTATAGGGTCAATGTAACCTTCCACCTGCAAGAAAGCCCGCAACAGCGGGCTCTCCTGACTAATTGGTACCGAGAAGGGGACTCGAACCCCTACACCCTATGGGCACAACCACCTCAAGGTTGCGTGTCTACCAATTCCACCACCTCGGCAAAACTACGTTTGAAACCCTTCTTACTTCTGCTCTTGAGCTGGAGGTACATCAGTCGCTGGAGTAGCCGACTTTTGCTCTTGAAGCACCGGGACATCATCAGAAGCCGGTTGTTGTTGCTTAGGTACTTCCAACACTGCTGGATCTGGCAAACCTGCTTGAGTCAGCTGATGAGCCTTCTCTTTAGCAAAGTAACCTAACCCCAAGCTGGTTATGAAGAAACCGGCGGCAAGTATAGCAGTAAACTTACTAAGAAAGGTAGAGGAACCTTGGCTTCCGAACACAGTATTTGAAGCACCTGCTCCGAAAGACGCGCCAGCGTCCGCACCCTTACCCTGCTGCAGCAAAACCAGAGCAACTACGCCCAATGCACCCAGCAGATGAAAAACGACTACGACTGTTTCCAGCATTTTTTCAGTTTCCCGCGGCGCGACAAATCGCACCGAACTCATCTGCATTCAGGGAAGCTCCACCAATGAGCCCCCCATCGATATCCGGCATGCCGAACAGTTCGACCGCATTGGCCGCCTTCACGCTGCCGCCGTATAGAAGCCGCACACCTCGTGCGACTTCAGAATTCTCTGCCGCCAACTGCTCGCGAATGGCTTTATGCACATCCTGAGCCTGTTGCGGCGTTGCAGTCAGCCCGGTACCAATGGCCCAGACAGGCTCGTAAGCAATGACTGCCTTGGCAAAGGCACCAACACCCAGCTCCTCGATGATGCTGCCCAGCTGACGCCCGACAACTTCAAGAGTTTTTCCGGCTTCGCGCTGCTCGAGGGTTTCCCCTACACACAACACCGGAATCAAGCCACATGCCTGTGCCGCTGCGAACTTGCGATTCAGCATCCCGTCTCGCTCGCCCATTATCTGGCGGCGTTCGGAGTGCCCGACAAGTACCAGGGAACAACCTGCATCCACCAACTGACTCGGTGCAATTTCACCGGTCAATGCACCTTGCATGGATTCCACCGCAGAATTCTGCGCACCGACCGAAATCGATTTGCCTTTCAAGCCATCAATCACTTGATTGATATGCAAGCAAGGCGGGAATACCGCGACATCAACACCGCTTGGCAAGGCCAGATGACGAAGGCCGTTGATCAGCTCAGCGACGCTGGCGCGGGTACCGTGCATCTTCCAGTTACCAGCTACCATAGGGCGACGCATGCTGTACCTCGTCGGTCAAAGTGGGCGCAGATGTTACCCAACACAATCATGGCTGGCAAGCCGAATCAGGCAGAAACTTCACTTACCAGTTTTGCCAGTTCTTCGGCGTAGCTGCGAACCTGAGTTTCATCCTCACCTTCGACCATCACACGCACCAAAGGCTCTGTACCGGACTTGCGCAGAAGTACCCGGCCACGCCCCGCCATTGCCTGGGTGACACGCGCACTGGCTTCCTTGACCGCCGGATGCTCAAGCGGACTTTCACCGCCACCAAAACGCACATTGATCAGCACCTGAGGACACTTGCGCAAGGCCTGACGCGTTTGCGCAAGACCTTCATTGCGGGCCTTCAGTGCCATCAGCACCTGGAGCGCAGCAATGATCGCATCACCGGTGGTGGTGTGATTGAAGCAGACGATATGCCCCGAGTTTTCACCGCCTACCAGCCAGTCGCGCTCCAGCAGTTCGGCGATCACATAACGGTCACCGACATTGGCACGAATGAATGGTATCGAGAGCTCTGCCAGCGCGAGTTCAAGACCCAGGTTGCTCATCAGCGTACCGACTACGCCGCCCTGCAATTTGCCCCGCCCGTGCAGATCGCGCGCAATGATGAACAGCAACTCATCACCATCAACGATGGCGCCAGTGTGATCAACCATCAACACCCGATCACCGTCACCATCAAAGGCGATGCCCAGATCAGCGTGCTCGGCCAGAACCGCGGCCTGCAGCTGACCCATATGGGTCGAGCCGCAATTGTCATTGATGTTCAGACCGTTGGGCTGCGCCGACAGCACGACCACTTCAGCACCCAGCTCACGGAACACACTCGGAGCAACCTTGTAGGTCGCACCGTGCGCACAATCGATCACGATCTTCAAACCGGAAAAACTGGTACCGGTCGGCACACTGCTTTTGCAGAATTCGATGTAGCGGCCGGAGGCGTCATTGATGCGCGACACCTTGCCGATCTTGCTCGACTCAACCACAGTCATTGGGGTATCGAGCAGCTCTTCGATCATCAGCTCCAGCTCATCAGGCAGCTTTGTGCCCTTGCCGGAGAAAAACTTGATGCCGTTATCGTCATGCGGATTGTGCGAAGCACTGATCACGATCCCGGCTTCAGCCTGGAACGTGCGCGCCAGATAAGCAATGGCAGGCGTCGGCATCGGACCGAGCAGCATCACGTCCGCACCAGCCGAGGTCAGGCCTGCTTCAAGTGCCGATTCGAACATGTAGCCAGAGATGCGCGTGTCCTTGCCGACCAGCACCTTGCAGGCGCCCATCTTGCGAAAGGCCATACCCGCCGCCCAGCCGAGCTTAAGCATGAAGTCAGGAGTGATCGGATATTCACCGACACGACCACGAATACCGTCAGTACCAAAGTATTTCTTGCTCATAAGTGCTCCATCATTCTTATTCGGCTGATTCCACGGCCGCGAGCATGCGCACCACGTCTACCGTTTCCGCCACATCATGGACGCGCAATATACGCGCTCCTTTAACCGACGCGAGTGCTGCGAGAGCCAGACCACCATAAAGACGCTCACCCACGGGGCGGTTCAATGCGTGGCCGATCATGCTTTTGCGTGAGACACCGACCAATAGCGGACGCCCCAGCGCATGCAGGGCTTCCATATGCTTGAACAAGCTTAGATTGTGCTGCAGGGTTTTCGCGAAACCGAAACCGGGATCAAGAATGATCCGTTCGGCAGGAATGCCCGCCGCCGCACATTGAGTCATGCGCTCTGCCAGAAACTCACCCACTTCCCGGGTAACGTCCTGAAAGTGCGGATTGTCCTGCATGTCACCCGGCTCGCCGAGCATATGCATCAGGCAGACCGGCAACCCGGTCGCGGCTGCGGCATCCAGCGCGCCATCGCGGCGCAGCGAGCGCACATCATTGATCAACCCGGCACCCAGGCGCGCCGTTTCACGCATCACCGCAGGCGTCGAAGTATCGACCGAGATGACTACATCCAGCTCGCGATTGATCAACTCCACGATCGGAGCTACGCGCTCCAACTCTTCCAACGGCGAAACCGCTCGAGCGCCAGGCCGGGTCGATTCGCCGCCGACATCGATCAGCGTCGCACCAGCAGCCACCATGGCCTCAGCGTGACACAAGGCCACGTCGAGCTGGTTGTATCGGCCACCGTCGGAAAAGGAATCGGGAGTGACATTGAGAATACCCATGACATGCGTCTGGGCCAAATCAAGAACCCGGTTGCCGCAAGGCAACCGGGTCAGGGACTGTACAGAAGTCATTTCAAACCTTAAAAGTCAGCAGCCGGACCGCCGATCGGTGTTTCCGGGCGCTCATCCTGAATCACTGGAGGCGGGGGCGTACCCGTGCCACCGGTCCAGTCACGCGGTTCGCGAGGCGTACGACCCGCCATGATGTCGTCGATCTGCTCGGCATCGATGGTTTCGTACTTCATCAGCGCATCAGCCATGGCATCCAGCTTGTCACGGTTGTCCGTGAGGATCTGCTTGGCCGTGCCGTAGCACTGGTCAATGATGCTGCGCACTTCGGAGTCGATCAGCTTGGCAGTCTCACCGGAGAAACTTGCATTCTGACCGCCACCACCGCGACCGAGGAACACTTCACCCTCTTCTTCGGCGTACATCAGCGGACCGAGCTTTTCCGACAGACCCCACTTGGTCACCATGTTCCGCGCAATCTGACTGGCACGCATGATGTCGTTGGAAGCGCCGGTGGTCACACCGTCGAAACCAAGGGTCATTTCTTCAGCGATACGGCCACCGTACAGCGAGCAGATCTGACTGATCAACGCACGTTTGGACAGGCTGTAGCGATCTTCTTCCGGCAGGAACATGGTCACACCCAGCGCACGACCACGTGGAATGATCGAAACCTTGTAGACCGGATCATGCTCAGGTACGACGCGACCGACAATAGCGTGACCCGCTTCGTGATAAGCGGTGTTCTGCTTCTCTTTCTCGGACATGACCATCGATTTGCGCTCGGCGCCCATCATGATCTTGTCTTTGGCCAGTTCGAACTCTTTCATTTCGACGATGCGCTTGCCGCTGCGTGCAGCGAACAGCGACGCTTCGTTGACCAGGTTGGCCAGATCGGCACCAGAGAAGCCCGGGGTACCACGTGCGATAACGGCCGGGGCAACGTCGTCACCCATTGGCACTTTGCGCATGTGAACCTTGAGGATCTGCTCGCGACCACGGATATCCGGCAAACCTACAACGACCTGACGGTCGAAACGGCCCGGACGCAGCAGCGCAGGGTCGAGTACGTCAGGACGGTTGGTAGCGGCGATCACGATGATGCCGTCATTCATTTCAAAGCCATCCATCTCTACCAGCAACTGGTTGAGAGTCTGCTCACGCTCGTCGTGACCGCCGCCCATGCCGGCGCCACGGTGGCGACCGACGGCGTCGATTTCGTCGATGAAGATGATGCACGGCGCATGCTTCTTGGCCTGCTCGAACATGTCGCGAACGCGGCTTGCACCAACACCCACGAACATTTCAACGAAGTCGGAACCGGAAATAGTGAAGAACGGAACCTTCGCTTCGCCGGCAATCGCCTTGGCCAGCAAGGTTTTACCGGTACCCGGAGGGCCGACCATCAATACGCCGCGAGGAATACGACCACCCAGGCGCTGGAACTTGCCCGGATCACGCAGGAACTCAACCAGTTCGCCGACCTCTTCCTTGGCTTCGTCGCAACCTGCAACGTCAGCCAAGGTGGTTTTCACCTGGTCTTCGGAAAGCAGGCGTGCCTTGCTCTTGCCGAAGCTCATCGGTCCGCCCTTGCCGCCAGCACCGCCCTGCATCTGGCGCATGAAGAACATGAACACCGCGATGATCACCAGGATCGGGAAGCTCGCCACCAGGAGTTGAGTCCAGATGCTTTGCTGTTCAGGCTGCTTGCCTTCGACCACAACGTGGTTGTCGACTAGGTCGCCGATCAGGCCATTGTCCTGGATCGCCGGACGAATGGTCTTGAAGCTGTCGCCATCGTTGCGCTTGCCGGTAATCACATAGCCATCAACGGCTACGCGCTCGACCTTGCCATCCTTGACCTGCTGGATGAAGTCGGAATAGTTGAGGGTCTGCGGCTCGTTAGGGCTGGAGAAGTTGTTCATCACCGTCACGAGGACTGCCGCGATGATCAACCACAGGATCAGATTCTTTGCCATATCGTTCAATTAACTACCCTCTGAAGCAAGCTCCGCTACTGGCGCGCGCTTCGCATGATATTCACCGGCCTAACTTACTACATTACCTACAACTCTGGCAGGCGCCGTCTGTAACCCTTTGTGAAACACTTTCTACACAATATTCGCTTATGCACGCGGGGCAAAATACGAAAAACCTATCGCCCCGGCAAAAAACCTCGTTTTACTCGTTACCACCGCGGTAACCCCAAGCCAGCATATATTGCTCGCGGGAGCTGCCTCGGGAAGAATCCGGCTTGATCATCTGGATCTTGTCGAATTTCTTGCGAGCATCCTTCAGGTAAACATCGAAACCTTCACCCTGAAAGATCTTGATCACGAAATTGCCACCCGGCTTGAGTATCCGTTCCGCCAGATCAAGCGCCAGTTCGCAAAGGAACATGGCTTTCGGCATATCCACTTCAGGCGTACCACTCATATTGGGGGCCATATCGGAAATCACAAGGTCCACCTGCGAATTACCCACAGCCTCAAGAATCCGCGCAAGCACTTCGTCTTCGGTGAAGTCACCATGAATGAAGGTCACGTCCGGAATGCTGTCCATTTCCAGAATGTCCGAAGCGATCAGACGCCCCTGACCGCCAATCAGCCGGCTGGTGACCTGCGACCAGCCGCCGGGCGCTGCGCCCAGGTCGACAACGCTCATGCCGGAACGGATCAGCTTGTATTTCTCCTGGATCTCCAGAAGCTTGTAACTTGCACGCGAACGGTAGCCATCCTTCTGCGCCTGCTTCACATAAGGATCGTTGACATGTCGTTTCAGCCAACCAAGGCTTGTCTTGGAACGCGCCATTGGGCACCTCGATGATTAGGGTCGTGATTAATTGGGCGGATCCACGAACCCTCGGGTAAAATGGCCGCCATTTTACAGAATCCAGACGAAAGGGTCAGATTATGCCGCTCACTCCAGAGCAGAAGAAACAGTACAAATCCATTGGCCACCACCTGAAGCCGGTTTTGACGGTGGCGGACAACGGTCTGACTGAAGGTGTATTAGCCGAACTCGAACGCGCACTGGCGGATCACGAGCTGATCAAGATCAAGCTCAACATCCTCGATCGCGAGTCGCGCCTGGCGCACATTGCAGAGTTGTGCAAGGTCGGCAAGGCTGACCTGGTTCAGGTCATCGGCAAGATGGCACTGGTTTATCGCAAGAACTTCAGCGTCAACAAGCAGCTGTCGAACGTTCATCGCTTCAAGTGATGACAAGGGTCAAGGGTGTGCTTCGCGCACCCTGCCACTCCATCCCGGCAGTGGTTGCAACACCAACACCACACCGGAGAAGCCCAACACCAGAAAACTGAATTCCTGCCAGCGCTGCGCTTGCGGCCAGCCGACACGCACTGCAATAAACATCGCACACGCATACAACGCCATCAGCAACACCTGCCCGCGAAAATCCCGCCATAGACTGGCAAGGCCATCGGCCTGTACCAGCACCAAAGCCTGAAAAATCACGCATGCCGCGGCAAAACCCGCCACCGGCACTTCGAATGCATCGGCAACTTCATCGATCAGCAACGGTGCCAGGCCAATCTTGCCCAACACCGGTCGCAAACCGAGATGTATCAACCAGAAGCCGCCGACCCACAACATCTGGGTCAGCTGCCAAAGCATGGCACCCGCACGTAGCGGGCGCCTGCCTTCAGATGTGACGGACTTCGACAATCTCGTACTCGATAACGCCACTCGGCGTTTTCACGGCAACCACATCACCCTCTTCCTTGCCGATCAAGGCACGGGCCAATGGTGAGCCGACCGAAATCTTGCCGAGTTTGAAGTCAGCCTCATCCTCACCCACGATGTGGTAAGTGACGCTCTCATCAGTCTCGACGTTGGCGATTTCGACGGTAGTACCGAAGATCACTTTGCCGGTGTGCGGGATAGTCGTGACGTCGATGATGACCTGGTTCTGAATCCGGCCTTCGATGTCACGGATCCGCGCCTCGACCATGCCTTGCTGTTCGCGGGCGGCATGGTATTCAGCGTTTTCCTTCAGGTCACCCAACTCGCGAGCGGTACCGATGTCCTGGCTGAGCTTTGGACGAACGACCTTGGTCAGGTGAGCGTGTTCTTCTTCCAGGGCTTTCGCGCCCTGGACGGTCATTGGGTATTTGATCATGCCTTCAATCCTGCGTGTAGATCCTGCAAGCGGCGCACGGTCTTCTCGGGACCGAACTTCAGCGCTTCGCAGATAGCTTCGCCCGCAGCAATGGTGGTGGTGCAGTAGATCTTGTGCTGCAGGGCATTACGACGAATGGAGTAGGAATCAGCGATCGACTGACGGCCTTCGGTGGTGTTGATGATCAGAGTGACTTCGTCATTCTTGATCATGTCGACCACGTGCGGACGCCCCTCGGTCACCTTGTTCACGCGGCGCACTTTCAGGCCTGCAGCTTCGATCAGCTTGGCAGTGCCGGCAGTGGCGACCACTTCGAAGCCCAAGTTGATCAGATCACGGGCCACGCCTGCAACCAGCGGCTTGTCATCGTCACGCACGCTGATGAACGCGGTACCGCCGGTCGGCAGCACTTCGCTGGCGCCCATCTGGGCCTTGGCGAATGCTTCACCGAAGGTGTCGCCGACGCCCATCACTTCACCGGTGGACTTCATCTCTGGGCCGAGGATCGGGTCAACACCAGGGAATTTGGCGAACGGGAACACCGCCTCTTTCACGCTGTAGAAGTTCGGGATGATTTCCTTGGTGAAGCCGATTTCCTTCAGAGTCTTACCGGCCATGACGCGAGCCGCGATCATTGCCAGGGAGACACCGATGCACTTGGACACGAACGGTACGGTCCGCGAAGCGCGCGGGTTGACTTCGATGACGTAGATGTCTTCGCCCTGCAGCGCCAGTTGCACGTTCATCAGGCCGACAACGCCCAGTTCCAGGGCCATTTTCTTGACCTGTTCGCGCATCTCGTCCTGGATGTGTGCCGGCAGCGAGTACGGCGGCAGCGAGCACGCGGAGTCACCGGAGTGAACGCCCGCCTGTTCGATGTGCTGCATGATCGCGCCGATCACCACGTCTTTGCCGTCGCAGACCGCATCCACGTCCATCTCGATGGCGCAGTTGAGGAAGTGGTCGAGCAGCACCGGGCTGTCGTTGGAGACTTGCACCGCATCACGCAGGTAACGCTTGAGCTCGTCTTCCTTGTACACGATTTCCATCGCGCGGCCGCCCAGTACGTAGGACGGGCGCACCACCAGCGGATAACCGATTTTCGCGGCAGCACGAACGGCTTCATCTTCGCTGCGCACGGTGGCGTTTGGCGGCTGACGCAGGTTCAGGCGCTCAACCATTTGCTGGAAGCGCTCACGGTCTTCGGCACGGTCGATGGCATCAGGGCTGGTACCGATGATCGGCACGCCAGCGGCTTCGAGGGCACGCGCCAGTTTCAGCGGCGTCTGGCCCCCGTACTGGACGATTACGCCTTTCGGCTTCTCGACGCGGCAGATTTCCAGCACGTCTTCCAGGGTTACCGGCTCGAAGTACAGACGGTCGGAAGTGTCGTAGTCGGTGGAAACGGTTTCCGGGTTGCAGTTGACCATGATGGTTTCGTAGCCGTCTTCGCGCAGTGCGAGGGCGGCGTGTACGCAGCAGTAGTCGAACTCGATGCCCTGGCCGATACGGTTCGGACCGCCACCCAGAATCATGATCTTGTCGCGACCGGACGGCGCGGCTTCGCACTCTTCCTCGTACGTCGAGTAGAGGTACGCGGTGTCGGTGGCGAACTCGGCAGCGCAGGTGTCAACGCGCTTGTAGACCGGGAACACTTCCAGTTTTTGACGGTGAGTACGCAGGTTCTTCTCGGTCACACCCAGCAGCTTGGCCAGACGCTGATCGGAGAAGCCTTTGCGCTTGAGCTTGAACATCAGGTCGCGGTCGATGGCGGACAGACCGAGGGTCTTGACCTTCTCTTCGTCCTTGATCAGATCTTCGATCTGCACCAGGAACCACGGGTCGATCATGTTCATGCCGAAGATGTCTTCGACGGTCATGCCGGCGCGGAAGGCGTCCGCCACGTACCAGATACGCTCGGCGCCCGGTACGGTCAGCTCGCGCTTGAGGATGCTCATGCTTTCCGGATTGCTCAGGTCGAGCTTCTCGTCCAGACCGCAAACACCGACTTCCAGACCGCGCAGGGCTTTCTGCAGGGATTCCTGGAAGGTGCGGCCGATGGCCATGACTTCGCCGACCGACTTCATTTGAGTGGTCAGGCGTGCGTCAGCGTTGGCGAATTTCTCGAAAGCGAAACGTGGCAGCTTGGTGACGACGTAGTCGATCGACGGTTCGAAGGACGCCGGGGTCTTGCCGCCGGTGATGTCGTTCGACAGTTCGTCGAGGGTGTAGCCCACAGCCAGCTTGGCCGCGACTTTGGCGATCGGGAAACCGGTGGCTTTCGAAGCCAGTGCCGAGGAACGCGATACACGCGGGTTCATCTCGATCACGACCATGCGGCCGGTGTCCGGGCAGATGCCGAACTGCACGTTGGAACCGCCGGTCTCGACGCCGATCTCGCGCAGTACCGCCAGCGAGGCGTTACGCAGGATCTGGTATTCCTTGTCGGTCAGGGTCTGTGCCGGAGCCACAGTGATCGAGTCACCGGTGTGCACGCCCATCGGGTCGAAGTTTTCGATCGAGCAGACGATGATGCAGTTGTCCTTTTTGTCGCGGACAACTTCCATTTCATATTCTTTCCAGCCGATCAGCGACTCGTCGATCAGCAGCTCTTTGGTCGGCGACAGGTCCAGACCGCGGGCGCAGATTTCTTCGAACTCTTCACGGTTGTACGCGATACCGCCACCGGTGCCGCCCATGGTGAAGGACGGACGGATGATGCACGGGAAACCCAGACGCTCGAGGACGGCGTTGGCTTCTTCCATGCTGTGGGCGATACCGGAACGCGGGCATTCCAGGCCGATCGACTTCATGGCCTTGTCGAAACGCGAACGGTCTTCAGCCTTGTCGATGGTGTCGGCGTTGGCGCCGATCATTTCCACGCCGAACTTTTCCAGAACGCCTTCGCGCTCCAGGTCCAGGGCGCAGTTCAGTGCAGTCTGGCCGCCCATGGTTGGCAGCACGGCATCCGGACGCTCTTTTTCGATGATCTTGGCCACGGTCTGCCACTTGATCGGCTCGATGTACGTGGCGTCAGCCATGTCCGGGTCGGTCATGATGGTGGCCGGGTTGGAGTTCACCAGGATGACGCGGTAACCCTCTTCGCGCAGGGCTTTGCAGGCCTGGGCGCCGGAGTAGTCGAATTCGCAGGCCTGGCCGATAACGATCGGGCCAGCGCCGAGAATCAGGATGCTTTTAATGTCTGTACGTTTTGGCATGGGTTTGTCACTCAAATCCGCAGGTCAGTCGGCAAGCCGTCTTGATCGATTTCTGAAGCCCTGAGGGGCGCCACCGGTGTCGGGGCCGCCCTCGAGGGCTTCTCGCTACAGTCTCAAGGCGAACGCTTAGCGTCGCTTGGCCATCTCGTTGATGAAGCGGTCGAACAGGGGTGCCACATCGTTCGGGCCCGGGCTCGCTTCAGGGTGGCCCTGGAAGCTGAACGCGCTCTTGTCGGTGCGTTCGATACCTTGCAGGGTGCCGTCGAACAACGATTTATGGATCGCACGCACGTTGGCTGGCAGGGTCGCTTCGTCAACCGCGAAACCGTGGTTCTGGCTGGTGATCATCACGACGCCAGTGTCCAGATCCTGTACCGGGTGGTTGGCACCGTGGTGGCCGTGACCCATTTTCAGGGTCTTGGCGCCGGAGGCCAGAGCCAGCAGTTGGTGACCGAGGCAGATACCGAATACCGGAATTTCGGTTTCCAGCACTTCCTTGATCGCCTTGATCGCGTAGTCGCAAGGCTCCGGGTCACCAGGGCCGTTGGACAGGAACACGCCGTCCGGCTTGAGTGCCAGCACATCGGCAGCCGGAGTTTGCGCCGGCACCACGGTCACGCGGCAGCCGCGCTCGACCAGCATGCGCAGGATGTTCAGTTTGACGCCGTAGTCGTAGGCAACCACGTGGTACGGCAGCTCGGACGCTTCGATGGTCGCGTGGCTGTCGGTCTTCAGCTCCCAGACAGTCGAGCGCCATTCGTACTTTTCCTTGGTGCTGACGACTTTCGCCAGATCCATGCCCTTCAGGCCAGGGAAGCCTTGCGCGGCGGCAATTGCAGCTTCTTCGGAGATGTTGTCGCCGGCCATGATGCAGCCGTTCTGTGCGCCTTTTTCACGCAGGATGCGGGTCAGGCGACGAGTATCGATACCAGCGATTGCCACAACATTGTTGGCTTTCAGGTAGTCGGACAGGGACATCGTGTTACGCCAGTTGCTCGCTACCAGCGGAAGGTCACGGATGACCAGGCCTGCGGACCATACGCGGTCAGACTCGGCATCTTCCGGCGTGGTGCCGGTGTTGCCGATGTGCGGGTAAGTCAGGGTAACGATCTGCTGGGCGTAGGAAGGATCGGTAAGGATTTCCTGATAGCCGGTCATTGCGGTGTTGAACACCACCTCACCAACGGTTTGACCGTCGGCTCCAATGGCTTCGCCGCGAAAAATGCTGCCATCAGCAAGGGCGAGTATGGCTGGCTTAGTCAAGAAGACCTCCCGTAAATAACGCATGAAAGGGCAATCGCAGGTTGTAAAAAAGCGGAGTGACGTATGGACACGTCACCCCGCTTCTTCACTGAATTATTCTGCGCGCTTTTAGTGGACACACTAAAGCTGTAGCTTACAGAAAAAGGCTTTTTTGGTCCACCGCTAAAGAGCCTAAAAGGCCGGAGAATGCGACAGGCCGTCGCGCGGTGCAGAAAAACCAGCGCAAACCGGGCGTTTACGCTGGGTAATACAGTCAATCAATGCAGTTCGAGCACGTCCTGCATGTCATACAGACCCGGCTCGCGACCATCCAGCCACAACGCCGCACGCACAGCACCCTTGGCGAATGTCATGCGACTGGAAGCCTTGTGCGTGATCTCCAGGCGCTCGCCCTCACAGGCGAACAGCACGGTGTGATCGCCGACCACATCACCACCACGCACGGTAGCGAAACCGATCGTTTCGCGCTCGCGCGCGCCGGTGTGGCCTTCACGGCCATAGACCGCAACCTTCTGCAGATCACGATCCAGCGCATCGGCAATCACCTCACCCATGCGCAGGGCAGTACCCGAAGGCGCGTCAATCTTGTGCCGGTGATGCGCCTCGATGATCTCGATGTCAGCATCATCGCCCAGCACCCGGGCGGTCATCTCGAGCAGCTTCAACGACAGGTTGACCCCGACGCTGAAGTTGGCCGCGAATACGATCGGAATATCCTTGCCCGCCTCGGCCAGCAGCTGCTTTTGCGCAGCATCGAGCCCGGTGGTGCCGATGACCATGGCCTTGCCAGCCTTGCGACAGAACGCGAGGTTTTTCAGCATCACTTCCGGCAGGGTGAAATCGATCAGTACATCGAACTCTTCAGCCACCGATTCGAGATTGCCGGACAACGGCACACCGATGCGACCCAGCGAAGCCAGCTCACCGGCATCCACCCCGATCAGCGTACTGCCGGGACGAACGATCGCCGCGGTCAGGCCGGTCAGCGGCGCGCGCTGCTGCACGGCCTCGACCAGAATCTTGCCCATGCGCCCGGCGGCGCCCATCACAGCTATACGTCGCATGCCGACTCCTTACAGATCGCCGAAGAAGCGCTTCACACCATCGAACCAACCGGTGGTTTTTGGCGAGTGGCTGTTGTCATCCGCCAGCGAGCTGCGGAATTCTTCGAGCAATTCGCGCTGACGACGATTCAGATTGACCGGGGTCTCCACCGCTACACGGCACATCAAGTCGCCCGCACCACCGCCCCGCACCGGCGCCACGCCTTTGCCGCGCACGCGGAACTGCTTGCCGGTCTGTGTACCTTCAGGGATTTTCAGTTTGACGCGACCGTCGAGGGTCGGGATTTCCAGTTCGCCGCCGAGCGCCGCATCAACAAAGCTGATCGGCACTTCGCAGAACAGGTGCTTGCCATCGCGCTGGAAGATGTCGTGCTCGCGCACGTTGATCACCACGTACAGGTCGCCAGTCGGGCCGCCCTGGGTGCCCGCCTCGCCTTCGCCGGACAGACGAATGCGGTCGCCGGTATCAACGCCAGCCGGCACTTTGACCGACAGTGTTTTGTACTCTTCGACGCGACCGTCGCCGTGGCAGGAATCGCACGGATCGGAAATGATCTTGCCTTGGCCATGGCAACGCGGGCAGGTCTGCTGCACCGAGAAGAAGCCCTGCTGCATGCGCACCTGACCGATGCCGCCGCAGGTCGGGCAGGTCGATGGCGACGAGCCTTTCTTCGCGCCGGAACCATCGCATGGCTTGCAATTGACCAGTGTCGGTACGCGGATATTCACGGTAGTGCCGCGCACCGCTTCTTCCAGATTCAGCTCCAGGGTGTAGCGCAGATCGCTGCCACGCTGGGCGCCGCCACGGGAACCGCCACGACCGCCACCGAAGAAGTCACTGAAGACATCGCCAAAGATGTCGGAGAAGTTCTGCCCGCCGAAACCGGCGCCACCGCCACCCATGCTTGGGTCGACACCAGCATGACCGTACTGGTCGTACGCCGCGCGCTTGCTCGAATCGGACAATACTTCGTAGGCCTCGTTGGCCTCTTTGAACAGTTCTTCCGACGCTTTGTCATCGGGATTACGGTCCGGGTGATGCTTCATCGCCAGACGACGATAGGCCTTCTTCAGGTCTGCATCGCTTGAACCACGCTCTACACCCAATACTTCGTAATAGTCACGCTTTGCCATAAGTCTTTTGCACTCTTGAGGACGTTCGGCAAACCCCTCCTGAGGATGGCCAAACTCGTTGAGCCCCAATACAGGCCCGGACCCAACTCACGTCAATTCAACGATCCTGGTCTTTGTTTCTTTTGGTACTTGCGGCACGAAAAGCAGGAGCATTCCCGGCCATACCAGCAGCAGGCGAACCTTGTCGCATGCTGTAAAAATTCGTGTATTCCAGATACGCCAACGCGGGAGCAAGCTCCCGCGCGGCGACATCCTACCAGTCACCGCCGCAAGGCAGTCAACCGGCCGACCAACAACTTACTTGTGGTCTTTGACTTCTTCGAACTCGGCATCGACAACATCGTCAGCCTTTTCAGCTTTCTCGTCGTGCGGTGCCGCGCCTTCAGCAGGCTGAGCCTGTTCGGCGTACATCTTCTGAGCAACCGGAGCCGAGACTTTCGACAGCTCTTCGATCTTCGCTTCGATGGCAGCCTTGTCGTCGCCTTTCACAGCGGCTTCCAGTGCAACCACAGCGGCTTCGATCGCGGTCTTCTCTTCAGCGCTGACCTTGTCGCCCGCTTCGGTAACCATTTTGCGAGTCGAGTGAACCAGTGCATCACCCTTGTTACGGGATTCAGCCAGTTCAGCGAACTTGCGGTCTTCCTCGGCGTTCAGCTCGGCATCGCGAACCATCTTCTGAATTTCTTCATCCGACAGACCGGAGTTGGCCTTGATGGTGATCTTCTGCTCTTTACCGGTCGCCTTGTCTTTCGCACCAACGTGCAGAATGCCGTTAGCGTCGATGTCGAAGGTCACTTCGATCTGTGGCACGCCACGTGGAGCTGGTGGAATGTCGGCCAGGTCGAACTTGCCCAGGGACTTGTTCTGTGCGGCTTGCTTACGCTCACCTTGCAGAACGTGAATGGTCACAGCGCCCTGGTTGTCATCGGCAGTCGAGAACACTTGCGATTTCTTGGTAGGAATCGTGGTGTTTTTCTCGATCAGCGCGGTCATCACGCCACCCATGGTTTCGATACCCAGGGTCAGCGGGCTGACGTCGAGCAGCAGAACGTCTTTCACGTCACCGGCCAGAACGGCGCCCTGGATCGCAGCACCCATGGCAACCGCTTCGTCCGGGTTCACGTCTTTACGTGCTTCTTTACCGAAGAAATCGGTCACCAGCTTCTGTACCAGCGGCATACGGGTCTGACCGCCGACCAGAATCACGTCGTTGATCGCGCCAACGTCGATACCGGCGTCTTTCATAGCGATACGGCAAGGCTCGATGGTGCGCTGAACCAGGTCTTCAACCAGTGCTTCGAGCTTGGCACGCGAAATCTTCACGTTCAGGTGCTTAGGACCGGTAGCGTCTGCAGTGATGTACGGCAGGTTGACGTCGGTCGACTGAGCGGACGACAGCTCGATCTTGGCTTTCTCAGCGGCTTCTTTCAGGCGCTGCATGGCCAGCGGGTCACCTTTGAGGTTCATACCGCTTTCTTTCTTGAATTCGTCAACGAGGTAGTCGATCAGACGAATGTCGAAGTCTTCACCGCCGAGGAAGGTGTCACCGTTGGTGGCCAACACTTCGAACTGGTGCTCGCCGTCAACTTCAGCGATCTCGATCACGGAAACGTCGAAAGTACCACCACCCAGGTCATAAACGATCACGGTGTGATCGCCCTTGGCCTTGTCCATACCGTAAGCCAGAGCAGCTGCGGTTGGTTCGTTGATGATACGTTTAACGTCCAGACCGGCGATGCGGCCGGCGTCTTTGGTCGCCTGACGCTGGCTGTCGTTGAAGTAGGCCGGAACGGTGATCACCGCTTCGGTCACAGGCTCGCCGAGGTAGTCTTCGGCGGTCTTCTTCATCTTCTTCAGAATTTCAGCCGAGATTTGTGGCGGCGCCATTTTCTGGCCGTTCACTTCAACCCAGGCGTCGCCGTTGTCAGCCTTGGCGATTTTGTACGGGACCATCTTGATGTCTTTCTGTACGACTTCTTCGTCGAACTTGCGACCGATCAGACGCTTCACCGCGTACAGGGTGTTGTGCGGGTTGGTCACTGCCTGACGCTTGGCCGACTGACCAACGAGGATTTCACCATCGTTGGCGTAAGCGATGATCGACGGCGTGGTACGCGCGCCTTCGGCGTTTTCGATAACTTTGGCTACGCCGTTTTCCAGCACGGAGACGCAGGAGTTGGTAGTCCCCAGGTCGATACCGATAATTTTGCCCATGTTCACTCTCCCGAAACTTTGGATTTTGTTGCCGCAGCAGTGGTGGCTAACTGCGGTAATACTTAAACGCTTGACTTCTAAATGGGGGCCTTGCGGCTAATTTCAAGCCTTCTCGTCAATCGAAGGCGAAATTGGCGCCGGCGCCTTGCTGACCACAACCATCGCCGGACGCAACAGGCGACCGTTAAGCTGGTAACCCTTCTGAAACACCTTCAGAACGCTGTTCGGTTCGACGTCGGCGCTTTCCTGCATGGCCATCGCCTGATGGTGAACGGCATTGAACGGTTCGCCATGCGGATCGATCGCTTCAAGCTGGTAACGCTTGAGGGTGTCGTGGAACATTTTCAGGGTCAGCTCGATGCCTTCGCGCATCGGACGGATGCTTTCGTCGTCCGGGCTCGACAGTTCGAGGCCGCGCTCCAGGCTGTCAACGATCGGCAGCAAGTCACCGGCGAACTTTTCCAGCGCAAACTTGTGCGCCTTCTCGACATCCTGCTCGGCACGACGGCGGACGTTCTGCAGATCGGCAGCTACGCGCAGCGACTGATCCTGCGCGGCGGCCAACTGCTCTTCGAGCACTTGTACACGGGTCGCCAGGTCGTCACCCGAAGTTTCGGGCGCCTGATTGGCTTCTGGATTTTGCGTATCTACTGTCTGTTCGTCAGCCATAGAATTCTCCTTTCAATTACGTCCGCGAGCTGTACTCGCGCTTCTGCCCCGATATATGGGGCCGCAAAATCAGGCTTCAAGGGCCTGCAATGATTAACCCTACAAAAAAGTGCTGCATTGTCATTCCCGCTCGGACTAAGCATTTGATCGGATCAAGCAAATCGAGCTAAGCGAGGGCATTGTCAGGCCGAAACAAAACACTGTATAAATAACCAGACCTAAAGCCTGGGAGCGGCCTTTATGCTGGTGCACCTGTCCGTACACAACTACGCCATCGTTGAACATCTCGATCTCGAACTCGATCGCGGGATGAGCGTGATCACAGGGGAAACCGGCGCCGGCAAGTCGATCATGCTCGACGCATTGGGCCTGACCCTGGGCGATCGCGCCGACAGCGGCGTAGTTCGCCCAGGTGCCGACAAGGCCGACATTCTGGCCACCTTCGACCTGGTCGACATTCCCGAAGCCCATGCCTGGCTGGCCGAGCGCGACCTCGAAAACGACGGCCCGTGCATCCTGCGTCGGGTGATCACCGCCGAAGGCCGTTCGCGCGGCTATATCAATGGCACGCCCTGCCCCCTCAGCGATCTCAAGGCTCTCGGCGAACTGCTGATCGATATCCACAGCCAGCACGAACACCAGTCGCTGCTGAAAACCGATACCCATCGCCGCCTGCTCGACGAATACGCCGGCGCTACCGATCTGGCCCGTCAGGTCCAACTGGCCGCGCAGCGCTGGCGCCAGACCCGCCAGGAGCTGGAGCGCCTGTCCAATTCCGGCGACGAACAACGCGCGCGCCACCAATTGCTCAGCTACCAGCTCGAAGAACTGGAAAACCTCGGCCTCGGCGACAACGAGCTGGAACAGCTGGAGCAGGAACACAAGAACCTGACCAACGCCGAAACCCTGCTCGGCATTTGCCGACAGGTGGTCGAGCAGTGCAGCGAAAGCGATTCCGGCAACGTACTGAACGCACTGACCGCCAGCCTCAATCGCCTGTCGAGCGTGAACAACTCGGTTGGCGCACTGGGCGAAGCCAGCAGCCTGCTGACCAGCGCGCAGATCCAGGTCGAAGAAGCCGTGGGCGAACTCAATCGCTTCCTCGACAACTTCGATGCCGACCCGGCGCGCCTGCAATATCTGGAAGAACGCCTCGACGCGATTTACACCCTGGCCCGCAAACACCGGATCCAGCCAACCGAAGTCGCCGAGATGCAGCAGAAGTTGCTGGATGAAATCGAAACCCTCAACGCCAATGACGAATCCATTGAGCGTCTGGGTGAAGAACTGGCTTCTTACGCGCGCCATTATCAAGAGAAGGCCCGAGAGCTGAGCGACTTGCGTCACCAGGCCGCCGGTAGCCTTGCCAGCGCCGTGGAACAGGAAATCCAGCGCCTGGGCATGCCGGGCGGGCGCTTCGCCATCGAATTGCGTGCCAACAGCAGCGACGAATTGCTGCCCAACGGCCTGGAGCAAGTCGAGCTGCTGGTCAGCGCCAACCCCGGCCAGCCACTGAAGGCGCTGGCCAAAGTGGCCTCCGGCGGCGAGCTGTCGCGGATCAGTCTGGCGATTCAGGTGATCACCGCGCAGACCTCACGGGTACCAACCCTGGTATTCGACGAAGTGGACGTGGGTATCGGCGGGCCGACCGCCGAAATCGTCGGCCAGTTGCTGCGGCGGCTTGGCGATCGCGGGCAGGTACTGACCGTGACGCACTTGCCGCAAGTGGCGGCGCAGGGTCATCAGCATTTGTTCGTGCACAAGGTGCGTGGTGAACAGGCGACTCACACCGCCGTGTCCAAGCTGAGCAAGAACGACCGTATAGAAGAAGTGGCGCGGATGCTGGGCGGCATCGACCTGACCAAAGAGTCTTTGGCTCACGCAAAAAAAATGGTGGTTACCGCAAAAGTTTAAGCACAGCAGAAAGCACGAAGGCGACCCTTGGGTCGCCTTCGTTCGTTTCGCGAACCTGAAATTCGCGCGACATGCTTACTTTTTCTTGCGTACGTACAGCACCAGATTGTGATCTACCAGATCAACACCGTGCTCCTCGGCAATTGCCTTCTGGAGCTTTTCGATTTCCGGACTGACGAATTCGACGACTTCACCGGTTTCCACGTTGACCATGTGGTCGTGGTGGCCACCGTCGGCCAGTTCGAATACCGCGTGGCCACCGTCGAAGTTGTGACGGACCACGAGGCCAGCGGCTTCGAACTGGGTCAGAACACGGTAAACCGTGGCCAGACCGACGTCCTCGCCCGCTTCCATCAACGCCTTGTAGACGTCTTCGGCACTCATGTGACGCTGCTCGGTAGAGTCGAGCATTTGCAGGATCTTGACCCGTGGCAGGGTCACTTTGAGGCCGGCTTTGCGTAGTTCGCTATTTTCAACCATGGTCAGCTTTCTCGCGATGCTGCTTCGCAGCTTCTCTTAATGCGGGTATGATCGGCGTTTACGTTGTCCCAGCCAAGATAGTGGAAGTCGCCCACCGATGCAAAACACCAAGCTCTTGCTAACCAGTTTCACCTTTGTGGGACTGCTCGCACTCGCCGGTTGTTCATTCCCCGGGGTTTACAAAATCGACATCCAGCAGGGCAATGTCGTCACGCAGGACATGATAGACCAGTTACGCCCGGGAATGACCCGTCGGCAAGTACGGTTTATCATGGGTAACCCTCTGCTGACCGACACGTTCCATGCCGATCGCTGGGATTATCTGTACAGCCTGCAACCTGGTGGCGGTGAACGCCAACAGGAACGCGTGAGTGTTAACTTCAACTCCAACGACCAGCTTGTCAGCCTGTCCGGTGACTTCATGCCGGGCGTGAGCCGTGACGAAGCCATTCTCGGCAAGGACAGTGGCACCAGCGTGACCGCCCCTGCTGAAAACGCCGAGAAGCCGAAGCCGGAACAACCAGCCAAACCAGGCTCCTTGCTGGATTCGATCCAGAAGGATGTGGACGGTGTTGAAACCGTTCCGGTTCCGACGCCTGAGCCGCTGGACACCTCGCCGCAGTAATGTGCGAGGCAATAAAAAACCCGGAATTTCCGGGTTTTTTATTGCCTGCGATTTGGCCCATCTACTGATTTCGCGCTTTCGCCTCGGCAGCCTTGGCCGCGCGCAGACGCCGCACCTCTTTCGGGTCAGCCAGCAATGGTCGGTAGATCTCGATGCGATCCCCCGCCTGAATCAGGCGAACCTGCGGATCCGCGATCACTTTGCCGAAGATACCCAACGGGCACTCGCTCAAGTCCAGCTCCGGAAATTCATCGCCAATACCTGACTTGAGCACCGTCTCACGCACTGTCGTCCCTTCAGGAACGCTCAAAGTGCGCAAGATCTGACGATCCACGGCGGCATACACCACTTCAATCTCGATCACCGGCTCAACCATGCATCTGCTTGGCACGCTGGCAGAATGCATCCACCAGCGTATTCGCTGCCTGATTGAACAGCGGCCCGAGGGTCGCACGCACCAGTGGGCCGGCGTAGTCGAAAGACAGGTCAAGACTGATCTTGCAGGCCTTCTCGTTCAACGCCTTGAAGACCCAGACGCCATGCAGTTGGTTGAACGGGCCTTCTTCCAGGTTCATCTCGATCGATTGCCCCGGCACCAGCGTATTGCGCGTGACGAAGTGCTGACTGAGCCCCCCCTTGGCCACGCCAACGCTGGCACGCATGTGCTCGGGCGAACTCTCCAGCACCTCGGCGGACGAGCACCACGGCAGGAATTCCGGGTAACGCGCGACGTCGTTGACCAGGTCGTAAAGGAATTGCGCCGGGTATGGCAGCAACGCCGAACGTTGAATATGTGTCGTCATGTAAGCGTTACTTCCAGAGCTGAGCGGCAAACACTACCAGAATGCCGATGGGCGCCACGTAGCGCATCAAGAACAGGGCCAGGGCAAACAGCGCCGGGTTACGAATCGACAACTCGTCACGCACCGCCTCACGCCCCATCACCCAACCGGCAAACAGCACGAAGCACAAGCCACCGAACGGCAACATGATCCGCGAGGTGAAGAAATCAATCACGCCGAAGAAGTCCAGACCGCCTGCCGCCCCCCATTGGTAGAGATGAAACAGCCCGCCATCGTTCACGAAAAATTTGGCTTCCTTCCAGATATTGAAGGAGAAAACCGTACCGAGACCGACGAACCAGCAAATGAATGCCAGCCAGAAAGTCACCCAGCCACGGCTGATTTTCGTGCGTTCAACCAGATAGGCAACCATCGGTTCGAGCAGGGAAATCGCCGAGCTCCAGGCGGCAATTGCCACCAGGACAAAGAACACCACGCCCATCAACTGGCCGAAAACCACGTTACCGAAGGCAAATGGCAGACTGACGAACATCAGGCCCGGGCCTTCGCTAGGGTTCAAACCGCCAGCAAACACAATCGGAAACAATGCCAGACCGGCCACCAGCGACACGAAGGTGTCGAGCAGTGCCACACCGACCACCGTGCCGGACAACGAGGCTTCCTTGGTCATGTAAGCGCCGTAGATCATGATCGAGCCGACGCCCACGCTCAGGGAAAAGAACGCATGCCCCATGGCGGGCAGCAAGCCGTCGAGGACTTTTTCCGGGTGGAAATCGAACATGAAATGCACGCCCTCCATGAAATGCCCGGTGGTCATGCTGTAACCCAGCAACACCAGCACCATCACGAACAGCAGCGGCATCATGATGCGCAAACTGCGCTCAAGCCCGGCAACCACGCCTTTGGCGATCACTACGGCCGACAACAGCATGAAAACTGTGTGCCAAAGTGTCAGGCGCCAGGGATCGGAGATGACATTGCCGAAATAAGCGCCGACCTGCTCCGCCGTAGCGCCCTGGAAGTCGCCGCGCCCCATGTCGATGATGTAATCCAGCGACCAGCCGCCAACCACACTATAGAAAGACAGGATCAGCAACGCCGTGATCATCCCGGCAAATGCGCCCCACGACCACTTGCCCGAATGCCCGGCTTCCAGCGCCAGCACCTTCAGGGCGTTCGCCGGACTCTGCCGTGCGCGGCGGCCGATCAGGGTTTCAGCCAGCATGACCGGGATCCCGATCAGGGCGATGCAGGCCAGAAACATCAGCACGAAGGCGCCGCCGCCGTAGACCCCGACCATGTAGGGGAATTTCCAGATGCTGCCCAGTCCCACGGCCGAACCGGTCGCGGCGAATATGAAAACCCAGCGGCTAGCCCAACTGCCGTGGACAGAAACCTTGTCTGTCGACATTGAATATCACGCCCAAGCGTTAGAAAAAGAGGCCGCATTGTCCGGGATTCACTCAACGTGCTCAAGCACGCAGCATCACCGTAGCCGAGGACCGTTTATCTCCATATAATGCCGCCCCTATGGCTAAACAGAAGAAACACCCAACAGGGACCATCGCGCAGAACAAAAAGGCGCGACACGATTACTTCATCGAACATCGTTTCGAGGCTGGTCTGGTCCTGGCCGGCTGGGAAGTAAAAAGTCTGCGGGCAAGCAAGCTGCAACTGGTCGACAGTTACGTGCTGCTCAAGGATGGCGAAGCCTGGCTCCTCGGCAGTCACATCACGCCGTTGATGACCGCCAGCACCCACGTCATCGCCGATCCGACCCGCACCCGCAAATTGCTGCTGAACAAGCGCGAGCTGGAAAAACTCGCCGCTGCCGTGCAACAGAAAGGCTACGCCTGCGTGTGCCTGTCCTTCTACTGGAGCAAGCACATGGTCAAGTGCGAAATTGCTCTGGGCAAGGGCAAGAAGGAATACGACAAGCGTGACACCGAGCGCGAACGCGACGCCGGTCGTGAGTTGCAGCGCGCCGTGCGCAACAAGGGCAAGGAAGAATAATTTCTTCTGCCTGATACTGTGGCGAGGGAGCTTGCTCCCGCTGGGGCGCGTAGCAACCCTCGCTTTACAGGTAGTCACGAGAGCAGAGGGCGCCTGCTGCGCATGCGAGCGGGAGCAAGCTCCCTCGCCACAATTAAACTGCCGTCACATTCCCTTGCGCCGCTCCGCCCGAGCCATGCGCTGAACTTCCTGCCGCACCTCCTCCAGCACCTCCTGCACATACAGAATGTGCCGACTGGAAACCTCCCGCGCCTGCTCCGCGCGCCCCTCGATAATCGCCAAATACAGCTCCCGGTGCTGAGAGATCAGCATGTCGCGGGTTTCCGTACGCTGCTTGTACATGCCGCCGATGTTGGTCACCACGTTGCGCTTGAGCAGATCGAACAGCCCGCGAATGGTGTGCAGCAGCACCGCGTTGTGGCTGGCTTCGGCGATCGCCAGATGAAACTTGGCATCCGCCGCGCCCTCCTCCGCCCGGCTCACTTCGTCATGCCGCGTATAGCAATCCTGCAACTCATTGAACGCAGCAGTCAGACGCTCACGATCCACGTCCGTAGCGCGCAATGCTGCGTAATAGGCACACGATGCCTCCAGAGTGTGCCGAAACTCCAACAAGTCGCGCTGCGCCTCGGGATTGCTCTCCAGCAGCAATAGCAGAGGATCACTGAAGGTCGAGCCGAGCGTTTCCACAACATAATTGCCGCCGCCCTGGCGACTGACCAGCAAGCCCTTGGCCGCCAGTTTCTGAATCGCTTCGCGCAACGACGGACGCGACACGCCGAACTGCTCGGCCAAGGCGCGCTCGGCCGGAAGCCGCTCACCGGACTTCAGCGTGCCCTCGAGGATCATCCCCTCGAGGCGCTCGACAATATCGTCAGACAAACGGCGCTGACGAATCTGATCAAACCCCATAACTCAATTCTCCACGATCCCGACCGCTCGCCGGGCTCTCTATTCTGGCCCATCGGCGCCCCGCCGACACCTGTCAGCGCACATTCGCCCGACCGGATCAGATGCCCTCTGCACCGTTTATTCGACAAAAGTTTCAGGGCGACAAATTGACACACCGACATCAAGGCTTTTACCCTAGCCAACAGCGATTGTAAATTGGTATTACCAATTAACCAAGAACGCTGACAGTGCCTGACCAACAACAATTAGGGGCCACCCCATATGCAAACCTGGCAACAGCTCTATACCCCGCTCGGCAGTCTCGGCGTCTCCGCTCTTGCGGCCGTCATCCCCATCGTTTTCTTCTTTCTCGCGCTGGCGGTGTTCCGCCTCAAGGGTCACGTGGCCGGCAGCATCACGCTGGCCCTGTCGATTGCCGTGGCGATTTTCGCCTTCCACATGCCGGTCGACATGGCCTTCGCCGCCGCCGGATACGGCTTTGCCTATGGTCTGTGGCCGATTGCCTGGATCATTGTCGCGGCGGTGTTCCTCTACAAACTGACGGTCAAGAGTGGTCAGTTCGAGGTCATTCGCAGTTCGGTGCTGTCGATTACCGACGACCAGCGTCTGCAGGTGCTGCTGATCGGTTTCTGCTTCGGTGCATTTCTTGAAGGTGCTGCCGGCTTCGGCGCGCCAGTGGCGATTACCGCCGCGCTGCTGGTCGGCCTCGGCTTCAATCCGCTGTACGCCGCCGGCCTGTGCCTGATTGCCAACACCGCACCAGTAGCGTTTGGCGCACTGGGCATTCCGATCATTGTTGCGGGTCAGGTGACGGGCATCGACGCGTTCAAGATCGGCGCCATGACCGGTCGCCAACTGCCACTGCTGTCGCTGTTCGTGCCGTTCTGGCTGGTGTTCATGATGGACGGCCTGCGTGGCGTGCGTGAAACCTGGCCGGCAGCGCTGGTTGCAGGCCTGAGCTTCGCCGTGACCCAGTACTTCACCTCGAACTTCATCGGCCCGGAGCTGCCGGACATCACCTCGGCCCTGGCCAGCCTGATTTCCCTGACCCTGTTCCTCAAAGTCTGGCAGCCAAAACGCGCCGCCGGCCAACACATCGCCGGCGCCGTTTCGGCCTCGGTGGTAACCGCCAGCGCAGGAGGTTTCGGCCAGAAGCGCAGCACCGTGGCGTCGCCTTACAGCCTCTGGGAAATTTTCATTGCCTGGTCGCCATTCCTGATCCTCACCGTGCTGGTAACCATCTGGACCCTCAAGCCCTTCAAGGCGATGTTCGCCGCCGACGGTTCGATGTACGCCTGGGTGTTCAACTTCGCGATTCCGCACCTTGATCAACTGGTGATCAAGACCGCGCCGATCGTCGCCACCCCGACTGCGATTCCGGCAGTGTTCAAACTCGACCCTATTTCGGCGACAGGCACGGCGATTTTCTTCTCGGCGCTGATCTCGATGCTGGTATTGAAGATCAACTTCAAAACTGGTCTGACCACTTTGAAAGAAACCTTCTACGAACTGCGCTGGCCTATTCTGTCGATCGGCATGGTGCTGGCCTTCGCTTTCGTCACCAACTACTCGGGCATGTCTTCGACCATGGCGCTGGTCTTGGCCGCGACCGGCGCAGCCTTCCCGTTCTTCTCGCCGTTCCTCGGCTGGCTGGGCGTGTTCCTCACCGGCTCGGATACCTCGTCCAACGCGCTGTTCAGTTCGCTGCAGGCGACCACCGCGCACCAGATCGGCGTCAATGACACCCTGCTGGTAGCCGCCAATACCAGCGGCGGTGTGACCGGCAAAATGATCTCGCCACAATCGATCGCCGTGGCCTGCGCCGCGACCGGGCTGGTGGGCAAGGAATCGGATCTGTTCCGCTTCACTCTCAAGCACAGCCTATTCTTTGCCACGATTGTCGGCCTGATCACTCTGGCCCAGGCCTACTGGTTCACCGGCATGCTGGTGCACTAAAACCTATAAACAAAACGGAAATAACCGACGCCGGCTGGTGATTCCGGCGTCAGCAATTCACACCCCGGTCTGTAAGGCTGCTGAAAGCAAGGCTCTTTATATTCAGCAGTCTCAACAGACGGATAACCGGGCCCACCCGGAGACACGCCTGATGAGCGAGCTTTTTTACAACGCTGTGCCCAACGCCACCCGCGTCGCACCGCCACTGCCCGAACCGCGGCAGTACCCCAGCGAGAAACCGTCGCGGGTCTACCTGTTCGGCACCTGCGTGGTCGACCTGTTCTACCCCGAAGCCGGGATGGACGCGATCCACTTGCTCGAGCGTGAAGGGATCAAGGTCGAGTACCCGCAAGGGCAGAGCTGCTGCGGGCAACCGGCCTACACCTCGGGTTACACCGAGCAGGCGCGGACGGTGGCGCGCGCGCAACTGGCGCTGTTTGCCGGGGATTATCCGGTGGTGGTGCCGTCGGGTTCCTGCGCGGGCATGTTGCGCGAGCATTACGCCGACTTGTTCAAGGACGAGCCGCAAACGTTGAAACAGGTGCAGGCCCTCGCGGCCCGCACCTATGAGCTGGCCGAGTTCCTGCTGTTCGTCTGCAAAGTGCAACTCAAGGACAGCGGCGAACCGGTCAAAGTCGCGCTGCACACCTCGTGTTCGGCACGGCGCGAAATGAACACCCACCTGCACGGCCGCGAGTTGTTGGCGCAGTTGAGCAACGTGGAACGGGTCAACCACGACCACGAAAGCGAATGCTGTGGCTTCGGTGGGACATTCAGCGTCCGTATGCCAGACATTTCCGGCGCGATGGTGGCGGACAAGACCCGGGCGTTGAAGGATTCCGGCGCGCACAAAGTGTTGAGCGCCGACTGTGGCTGTTTGATGAACATCAACGGCGCGTTGGAGAAACAAAAGGAAGCGCTGCGCGGGCAACATCTCGCCAGCTTTCTGTGGCAACGAACCGGAGGTGCGCAATGAGCACCTCGACGATTATTCCTACGGTTGCCGTAGAAGAAGATTTCCGCACCCGAGCACACAACGCCTTGGGTGATCAGCAGCTACGGAACAACTTCCGCACTGCGATGGATTCACTGATGACCAAGCGGGCAGCGGCTTTCAGCGATGCCCACGAAAGAGAACACTTGCGCGCCCTGGGCAACTCGATCAGGGCGCGTGCGCTCTCCAAGTTGCCCGACCTGCTCGAGCAACTGGAACAGAACCTGACCCGCAACGGTGTGACAGTGCACTGGGCGGAAACGGTGGACGAGGCCAATGGCATCGTCTTGTCGATCATCCGCGCTCACGAGGCGCGGCAAGTGATCAAGGGCAAATCGATGGTCAGCGAAGAGATGGAGATGAACCATTTCCTCGAGGCTCAAGGTATTGAATGCCTGGAGTCCGACATGGGGGAATACATCGTCCAGCTCGACCACGAGAAGCCTTCACACATCATTATGCCGGCGATCCACAAGAATGCCGGTCAGGTCGCGTCCTTGTTCCACGACAAACTTGGCGTGGAGTACACCAAGGACGTTGACCAACTCATTCAGATCGGTCGCAGGGTCCTGCGGCAGAAATTCTTCGAAGCGGACATCGGCGTTTCCGGCGTCAACTTCGCCGTGGCCGAAACCGGCACCTTGCTGCTGGTGGAAAACGAAGGCAACGGCCGCATGACCACCACCGTACCGCCGGTGCACATCGCCGTCACCGGTATCGAAAAGGTTGTGGAAAACCTGCGCGACGTGGTGCCGCTGCTCTCGCTGCTGACCCGCTCGGCGCTGGGCATTCCGATCACCACTTACGTCAACATGATCTCCGGCCCGCGCAAGGAACATGAACTCGACGGCCCGCAGGAAGTGCATCTGGTGCTGCTCGACAACGGTCGCAGCCAGGCCTTTGCCGACAGCGAACTGCGCCAGACCCTCAACTGCATCCGCTGCGGTGCCTGCATGAACCATTGCCCGGTTTACACCCGCGTCGGTGGTCACACCTATGGCGAGGTGTACCCGGGACCGATCGGCAAAATCATCACCCCGCACATGGTCGGTCTGGCGAAAGTCCCGGATCACCCGAGCGCTTCATCATTGTGCGGTGCTTGCGGTGAAGTGTGCCCGGTGAAAATTCCTATCCCGGCGATCCTGCGGCGCCTGCGCGAAGAAAACGTCAAAGCCCCGGACAGTCCGCATCCAGTGATGCGCGGCCAGGGCAGCAAGTATTCGCGCAAGGAACGCTTCATCTGGAACGCCTGGGCGAAACTCAACAGCTCGCCGACGCTGTATCGCTTGTTCGGCTTCTTCGCCACGCGCCTGCGCGCCCTGACCCCGAGCAATGTCGGGCCATGGACGCAAAACCACAGCGCACCAAAACCCGCCGCCCGCTCACTGCACGACATGGCCCGCGAGCATCTGGCCAAACAGGGAGACCGCTGATGAGCGCCAAGCAAAATATCCTCGCCAAACTACGGAAAAGTCTGACCGGCGCCACACCGATTGCCGACGACTTCGATGTCGACCTGGTAACTCAGCCTTACACCTACAGCGCCGAGCAACGTATCCCGCAACTGCGCAAACTGATGGAAGCGGTGCACACCGAAATCCATCTGACTTCCGGCGCAGACTGGCCGACGCTGCTCGCGCAATTGCTGGGTGATCGCCAACTGCCAAGCCTGCTGATCGCACCGACTACACCCCACGGGCAGCGCATCACACAACATTGGGCGAACAATCCTGATCTGCCGGCACTGAAATCCTACAACCGGCCGATGGAAGAGTGGAAAGCCGAGCTGTTCAACGACACCCCGGCCAGCCTCACCGGCACTCTCGGCGCGATCGCCGCTACCGGTAGCCTGATTCTCTGGCCCACTCGTGAAGAGCCTCGATTGATGAGCCTGGTGCCGCCCGTGCATTTCGCCCTGCTCAAGGCCAGTGAAATCCGCGACAACTTCTATCAAGTGCAACAGGAATTCGAGTGGGCGCAAGGCATGCCGACCAACGCGCTGCTGGTGTCCGGCCCGTCGAAAACTGCCGACATCGAACAAGTGCTGGCCTACGGCGCACATGGCCCGAAAGACCTGGTGGTATTGATCCTGGAGGACCAATGACGCTTCCGGTGAATTTCCTGCTTGATGCGCAGCAACTGATTCCAGCGGAGCGCCGTTTTGACGATCCGCTGTCGACCTTGGCCTTCGGCACCGACGCCAGTTTTTATCGGCTGATTCCCAAACTGGTGATCCGCGTCGAGTCCGAAGACGAAGTGGTAGCGCTGCTGAAACTGGCCCAGCGCGATCAAGTCCCGGTGACCTTCCGCGCCGCTGGCACCAGTTTGTCCGGGCAGGCAATCAGCGATTCGGTGCTGATTGTGCTGGGGGATAACTGGAACGCTCGCGAGATTCGTGATCAAGGCCTGCAGATCCGTCTGCAGCCGGGCGTGATCGGCGCGCAGGCCAACGCATGGCTGGCACCGTTCGGGCGCAAGATCGGCCCGGACCCGGCGTCAATCAACGCCTGCAAGATCGGAGGCATCGTCGCCAACAACGCCAGCGGCATGTGCTGCGGCACGGCGCAAAACACCTACCACACCCTGGCCGGGATCCGTCTGGTACTCGCCGACGGCACCCGTCTCGACACCGAAGACGCCGCCAGCGTCGCCGCGTTTCGCGCCAGCCACGGTGATCTGCTGGAACGCCTGGCAACATTGGGCCGCGAGACCCGCGCCAATGCCGAACTGGCTGCGCGAATCCGCCACAAATACCGTCTGAAAAATACCACCGGCCTGTCACTCAACGCCCTGGTGGATTTCGACGAGCCTGTGGATATCTTGAGCCACCTGCTGGTCGGCTCCGAAGGCACGCTCGGCTTCATCAGCGCGGTGACCTACGACACGGTGGTCGATCACCCGAACAAGGCGTCGGCGCTGATCGTGTTCCCGGATGTGGAAACCTGCTGTAACGCGGTCACCGTGCTGAAAAGCCAACCGGTGTCGGCGGTGGAATTGCTCGATCGGCGCAGTCTGCGTTCGGTGCAGGACAAACCGGGCATGCCGGATTTCGTACAACACCTGTCGAGTAATGCCTGCGCGCTGCTGATCGAATCCCGCGCCGCCTCTTCCACTTTGCTGCAGGAACAACTGGCGCAGATCATGGCTTCGCTGACCCGTTTCCCGGTGGAGAAACAGGTCGATTTCACCGAAGATCCGGCCGAGAACGCCAAGCTCTGGGCGATCCGCAAGGACACCTTCCCCGCCGTCGGCGCGGTGCGCAAAACCGGCACCACGGTGATCATCGAAGACGTGACCTTCCCCGTCGAACAACTGGCTATCGGCGTCAATCGCCTGATCGAGCTGTTCGACAAACATGCCTACGACGAAGCGATCCTTTTCGGACACGCACTGGAAGGCAATCTGCACTTCGTCTTCACCCAAGGCTTCAACAGTCCGGAAGAAGTCGCACGCTATCAGGCGTTCATGGACGACGTCGCGCAACTGGTGGCGGTGGAATTCGGCGGTTCGCTGAAGGCCGAACACGGCACCGGGCGCAACATGGCACCGTTCGTTGAGCTGGAATGGGGCAGCGATGCCTATCAGTTGATGTGGCAGCTCAAACGACTGCTCGACCCCAACGGCATCCTCAACCCGGACGTGGTGCTCAGCGAAGATCCGCAGATCCACCTCAAACACCTGAAGCCGCTGCCGGCGGCTGACGAGATTGTCGATAAATGCATCGAGTGCGGCTTCTGCGAACCGGTCTGCCCGTCGAAAGGTCTGACCCTCAGCCCGCGCCAGCGCATCGTGATCTGGCGTGACATTCAAGCGAAGAAACGCGCCGGCGTTGACACCACCGAGCTGGAACAAGCCTACGAGTACCAAGGCATTGAAACCTGTGCCGCGACAGGCTTGTGCGCGCAGCGTTGCCCCGTAGGCATCAATACCGGCGATCTGGTGAAAAAGCTCCGCGCCCGTAACGCCACGCATCAGAAAACCGCTGACTGGATCGAAGGAAATTTCGCCAAGACCCTGCAAGGTGCACGTTTCACCCTGCACGTGGCCAACGGCGCACGGATGCTGCTCGGCGCACCGCGCCTGGCGAAGCTGTCGGCAACCCTGACACGTTTGTCCAAAGGCCAGGTGCCGCTGTGGACCAGCGCGATGCCGCAACCGGAAAAAGCCATTCGCTTCAGCCCGAGCGTGTCCGACGAACGCCCACGCGTTGTGTATCTGGCCGCCTGTGTTTCACGGGTGATGGGCCCGGCAGCGGGCGACAAGGAGCAGATGTCGCTGTATGACAAGACCCGTGGCCTGCTGGAAAAAGCCGGTTACCAAGTGATATTCCCGGACAATCAGGACAACCTCTGCTGCGGTCAGCCGTTTGCTTCCAAAGGCTACGCCGAACAGGCCGAGCACAAGCGTCAGGAGTTGATCAGCGCGCTGCTGCACGCCAGTCGCGGTGGACTCGATCCGATCTACTGCGACACCAGCCCGTGCACCTTGCGCCTGGTGCAGGACGTGGGAAATGTTCGCCTGGATCTGTACGACCCGGTGCGCTTCATCCGTACGCATCTTCTCGATCGACTGGAGTTCACCCCGCAAGAGGCACCGATTGCGGTTCATGTGACCTGCAGCACCCAGCATCTGGGCGAGAGCCAGGCGCTGATCGATCTCGCGCGCAAATGCAGCAAAAACGTGGTGATTCCTGAAGGCATCCATTGTTGCGGGTTTGCCGGTGACAAGGGGTTCACCACCCCGGAGTTGAACAGCCATTCGCTGCGCACCCTCAAGGACGCGGTGCAGCACTGCAGCGAAGGGATTTCCACCAGCCGCACCTGTGAGATCGGCCTGACGCAGCACGGCGGCATCGACTATCACGGACTGGTCTATCTGGTGGATCGGGTGACCCGGGCCAAGGCCTGCTGAAGAAAAATAGAACCCTTGCGTGCGACCGTAGTCCACAGAACAGACCCCGAAAATCGGGGCTTTTCTTCCACTCGGTTGCCCGTCCTGACGGCCAGCGCAGTCTGGATCCCTCAGTTCAAGGAGATACACATGAAACGTTCTGTACTGTTAGGTCTGTTCGTTACTGCCTCGATGATGGCCTCCACCTCGTTCGCCGCCGACAAGCCTGCCGACCTGTGCGATGCCAATATCCAGACCATCGACAATGCCAAAGGGCAGCTGTCTTCGAATCCAGAACTGACTCAGCGCGCTGAAACCAGTGTTGCCAAAGCCAAGGCGCTCAAGGCCCAAGGCAAAATCGACGACTGCATTGCGGAAACCTCGCAAACCATCGTGGAACTGCGTAAATCCACCGGCACCAACAACTGATTCACGCCCCGGCCAACCTTCGGGTTGGCCTCGTGGGCCGTTTGGCGTACACTACGCAGGCTTGTTGCCTCACCTGATGTACGAGGCAATGAGTTCGGGGCCGATTAGGATTCGACGCCGGTGACGAAACTTTAGGTGCATGCCGACTTGGTAACAGAAGTCGTAAATCCACTGTTGCAACTTCTTATAGTTGCCAATGACGACCAATACGGTGCTGCTCTCGCTGCTTAATTGCAGCTGACATGCACTCCTGGTGCCTTCGGGCCCAGCAATCATCAGGGGATGTCTGTAAACCCGAAATGATTGTCATATAGAACAGAATCGCCGTGCAGTACGTTGTGGACGAAGCGGCTAAAACTTACACAACTCGCCCAAAGCACCCTGCCCGTCGGGTCGCTGAGGGTTAACTTAATAGACACGGCTACGCATGTAGTACCGACAGCGGAGCACTGGCGGACGGGGGTTCAAATCCCCCCGGCTCCACCAACTCTCGACGACAAAGCCCGCCTAGTGCGGGCTTTGTCGCATCTGGACATCAGCCAAACCGGCCACACAAGCCCACAGCCTGCAAGCGATCGAGCTCGATAACCCTGGCAATGCTCTGCCTACTCATAAAAAAGGACGACACGATGTCGTCCTTTTTCGTACCCGCATTCATCAGAATCAATGAACCGCGCTGAGCAGATCCGGACGGCTGGATTTGAGCATTGCCTCATTGACCTTGCCTTGAATCGAGCAGGTAAACATCCCCTTGCTGCCAGTCGTCAGCTCTTGCGGAGCAGGCTCGATCAGGAACACGCGCTCGGCACTGTCGACAACCAGCTTGCCCGCCGTTGCGGATGGGTCTTCCGGCTGCCAGTTGGATTTGCCGTGGGACCAGATTTCCGCGCGTGCATAGAGTCCCTGCGACATGTCCATACGCGGCCCGCCCGCTTTTTCCAACTGGGTGTGGAGTTCATTCGGCGTCTGTTTGGCGTAGAACCCCCAACTGATGATGCGAGTGCCCATCAGGTCTGTGTCTTCGGCGTAGAAGCCGGTCAACGACATGCCGTCAATTTCGACCGGCTTGGCGAACATCCAGCGCTGCCCCATATCGCTCTTGGTGCCGCCGGACAATTTGATCTGGCCATTTTCGACCGTGCTCGGCACCAGATCCTTGAACAAAGGTGATTGCACGACTGCCAGGGAGTGATCGTCACAAGCGGCAAACGACGCCACCGGCGAAGGTGCAGCGGCAACGCTGAAAGCAGAAAAAAGGGCCGCAATGGGCAACAACAGGAAAATGGGTTTCATGGAATGACTCGAATGAGAGACTGAAGAAATCGACAGAGACGATATCACAATGACATCAATCGACAGACTTCAGAGTTTCAATCAATGCCCATGCCGATGATGCACATCCGGAAAATGCGCATGACTGTGCCGCATCGGCGTGTGCACATGCAGATGGCTATGCGGCTCCACCCCATCCCATTCAAACCCATGCGTATGCTGGTGATGCTCATCGTGTGTATGCCGATGATCATGCTCAAGCAGTTCGTGCTGATGCTCATGAACATGGTTTTCCATCAGATGAATCCATACCCCCACGGCCATTAACGCCGCAGCGAGCAGAAACATCAGCGATATCGACTCGCCGAGCAGCAGAATCGAGATGCCTGCGCCGAGAAACGGTGCGGTGGAAAAGTACGCGCCGGTGCGTGCGCTGCCGAGGCCGCGCAGGGCGAGGACGAACATTACCAGGCTGACGCCGTAGCCGAGAAAGCCGACCAGCATGATCGGCACCAGCGAGGTGGCCGCGGGTAGTTGGGTGCCGATGAACAGGGCGAGTGTGCAGTTGACCAAACCGGCCACGAGGCCTTTGCTGCCGGCGATGAACAGTGCGTCCGAGGCCGAGACTTTACGGGTCAGGTTGTTGTCGATGGCCCAGCAGAAGCAGGCGAAAGCGACGGCCAACGGGCCGGTCCAGTCTTGCGCCGAGACGGTCTCTTGCGGCCAGGACAGCACGACACCGCCGGCGACGATGGCGAGCATGCCGATCACCATTCGTCGGTCGGCATTTTCCTTGAACACCACCCACGCCAGCAGCGCCGTGAGCACTGATTCGAGGTTGAGCATCAGTGACGCGCTCGCGCCGGACGTTCGGGTCAGACCGAACATCAGCGCGACCGGCGCCAGTACTCCGCCAAAGCCGATGGCACCGAGCAGCCATGGCCATTCACCGGTGCCGAGCCCGGAAGGCTTCCAGCCACGATCGCGGACAAAGCGCAGGGCGGTCAAGCCCAGACCGCTACCGAGATAGAGCAACCCGGCCAGCAGAATCGGCGAAACCTGTACCCCCAACAGTTTGGCGAGAGGCGTACTGGCGCCAAACAGCGCCGCCGCAATCAATGCGTGGAGAACGCTCACATTCATGCTGGGATCACTCGCTGGGGCCGATGGAATACCGACGCCCATCATCGCAAAACTCAGGTGAGAATTATGTGAACAGCTGATTCGTGTCAGCGAACATCATCTCTGGCTTGTGCTCAAATCCAGCAACATTTAATCCGCGCAATCTCTGGGCGGTCGCTCGACGCAGGCTCTATGCTGCGAACATCGAGATGTAATGGAGTTGAAGATGAAGAGCTGGATTGCCGTAGCGCTGGCCGCGCTGATTTCCTTGTCCGTCCATGCGGCCGACGCCCCCACCGTGCGCGTCGAGCCGATCGCGTTCACAACCAGTGCCGACAGCATCCAACGCAAACAGTCGATCAAGGGGGACCAGACCGCGCAGTACACATTCAACGCCAAGGCCGGCCAGATACTGACCGTCGACTTCAAACCGTCCAACACCTCCGCTTACATCAACATCCTCGCCAAGGGTGCCGATTACGCGCTGTTCAACGGCTCGATCATGGGCAATCACTTCTTCGGTTCTCTGCCCGGCGATGGCGAGTACACGGTTCAGGTCTACCTCATGCGCAACGCCGCCCGGCGTAATGAAGTGGCCAACTATCAGTTGTCGCTGAGGCTGGTCGATGGCGATGCCATCAGCCGGCAGCAGCCATTCGACCAGACGCTGGAATTGCACGGCATCGCTTTTCACGTCAGCACCGAGCAGGTCGATGGCAAACCGACGCTGCACATCGCTCCCAAGGGGCTGGAGATCGACAATACGGTCATCATCAGGCCCTTAGCGGTGAGGTGGTACGCGCCGAAGTCGCCGATCTCAACAACGACGGTTCCCCTGAACTCTATGTGTTCACCCGCTCGCCCGGACGCGGCATGCCGGGCGAACTGATCGCCTATTCGGCCAACAAAAAGAAATCCCTGAGCGAAATCTACTTGCCTCCGGTCAGCGACAACCCGAAAACCGCGGAGGGTTATCAGGGCGAGGACTCGTTTTCCGTGGTGGAAAACACGTTGGTGCAACGCTTCCCGGTGTATGACAGCGCCGACGCTGGTGCGGGTCGTACGGGGAAGATGCGTCAGGTTCAGTACACGTTGGTGGCGGGTGAAGCCGGGTGGATTTTGCGCGAGGACAAGGTCACGGAATTCTGAAATGACCGGGTTCGTTACGGCCGACCCGGAAGCCGATTTCGCCGCGAATCACCTGCCCTGAGGCGTTGCAGAGCGGTCGCTGCCGAGATGAATTTTTCTTCACTGCTCAGGCTCGATCAACACGGTACAGTCCGCTCGCTCATTCAAGAAACTACGGTTCGCCCGCGCTCTCCCGCGGGCTTTTTTTTGTCTGGCGTTTGCTGCCGAAGCGATACACCCGGTTTGTTTTTTTCCATCCCGTGATCAATCCTGTCCCTCAACCCTGCCCACCGGAGCGCCCGATGTCACTGCTGAGCCTGCCCTGCCAACGCCTGACGCTCGCCATCCTCGCCCCGGAACAGGCCGAGCTGGAAAGTGACTTTTATGCACGCAACCAGCGCCATCTCGCCCCCTGGTCGCCGATTCGCACCACCGAATACTTTTCTACCGAACAGATTCGTCGACGCCTTGAAGTTCAGGCCAGTGCTTTCGAGGCCGGGCTGGCGATGCATTTCGCCCTGCTGACGCTGGATGGCCAACAGATGATCGGCGCGTGTAATTTCAGCGGAATCATTCGCGGGGCGTTTCAGGCGTGTTATCTGGGTTATCACATTGACCACGCGCATCAGGGTCAGGGTTTGATGCAGGAGGGTCTGGAGGCCGGCATCGGCTACATGTTCGATACGCAGAACCTGCATCGGATCATGGCCAACTACATGCCCGGTAACGAGCGCAGTGCGCGCTTGCTGGAGCGCCTGGGGTTCGAGCGCGAAGGCTATGCCAAGGCTTATCTGAACATCGCCGGGCGCTGGCAGGACCATGTGCTGACGGCGCTGGTCAATCCGTTGTTTGAAACGCCGGAGAAGCGTTGGTCGCGTCAACTGGCGTGAGTTTCACAATTTGTTAAGCATTGGCGAAGTATGCTCAAGGCTCCTGCCCTTTCCGGTTGCCTGAAATCCATGCCGCGTGCCGCCACTTCACTGTTTCTACTCGCCGCCCTGCTGTTTTTTTTCGCTTTGGGTAACCACCAGTTGCAAGGCTCTACCGAGGCCCGGGTCGCCGGGATCGCCATGGAGATGCATCTGGACGATGACTGGGTGACGCCGCGCCTGTTCGGCGAACCGTTTCTGGAAAAACCGCCGCTGAGCCTGTGGCTGGACGCCGGCGCCATGCGCGTGTTTGGCGTTTCGCCGTGGGCAGTGCGGCTGGCGTCGGCGGTGGCCGGGTTGCTCAGCGTGATGCTGCTGTACGGCATGTTGTGCCGCTTCGGACGCCCGCAAGCGGTCGCGTGGACGGCGGGGATTCTGCTGGCAACCATGGCCAGCTACTGGAGCAACGTGCGCGGGGTCGGCGAAGATGCGCTGTTGGCGCTCGGCGTGACCACGGCGCTGCTGGCGTTCTTTCAGGCGCAACGCGCACCGAACGCGGCTAACTCGCTGCTGTTTATCGTCGGGATCGCTATCGCCACTTTGAGCAAGGGCGTGCTGGGACTGGCGATGCCGGGGGTGGTGATTTTCGCCTACCTGCTGGCCGACAACCTGATCGACAAGCGCCTGAAGATCGACGCGTGGCTGCGTCCCGGTTTGCTCACGGTAGTGGGCCTGATTCCGTTGCTGATCTGGCTCGCCGTGCTCTATCAACGCGGTGGTTCGCACGCTGTCGCTGAAGTGCTGCTGACCAACAGCGTCGGTCGCTTCAGCGGCTCGTTCGTCGAGGCCGGGCATTACGAGCCGTTCTATTACTATCTGGCCAAACTGCCGGAAGCGTTCCTGCCGTGGAACATTCTGGTGTATCTGGGACTGTGGCATTTCCGCAAAGAACTGAAGGCCAACCGTTACCTGTTGTTTTTCAGCCTGTGGATCATCGCGCAGTTCATCATGCTGACCCTGGCCTCAAGCAAGCGCACGGTCTACCTGATGTCGATGACCCCGGCGGCGGCGGTGATCGCCGCTGAGTACGCACGGGTGTTGTTCGAGCGCTTGCAGGCGCGTGAAAACGCAGACCGCTTCATCGGAAAAGTCGCCCGCCATCGTCAGGCGATTGCCGCAGGATTGCTCACGGTGGTGATCGCCAGCTACCTCGGCGCGGCCCAGTGGGCATTGCCCAACGCCGACAAGGAACTGTCGTTCCTGCCGTTGACCGAACACATTCAGAGCTTGCAGGCCAACGGTCAGCAGGTCGCACTGTTCCAGGCCAATGAACGGGTCGGCGGCGCCAGCGTGTTCTACACGCAACGCGTGCTCAAGGGGCTGGATACTGACGCGCAACTGCACGACTTCCTCAGCGCTTCCCCCTCGAACGTCGCGGTGATCTCGGCAGACAGCGAACCCGCCGCACCACTCAAAGTGCTCAAGACCATGATGGTCGGGCGTCAGGCGTATTACTTCGTCGGCTACTGACGACCCTCCGCCACACAATAAAAAACCCGCCGTCACTGGCGGGTTTTGTTTGCGCTGACGCTTGGCAAACGTCGTTTCATCGGGTGCTCACTGAGTGCCAGTCGGAGGCTTCGATGAAGCCAAGCACCCGCGGGTCCGCTTTGTTTGCGGCAGACACAAACAGTGAGGAGCCGTAGCCAGGGTCAGAAACCGGTGAATTCAAGTCCTTCTCCAACTCCGCCATGCATTCGCTGTGGGTCACCAGGATCAGATTGCGCCCCGGGAGCTTGTGTGCCAGCGCTTCCTGCAGGATGTGGCCCTTGCAGCTGATTAGCCAATCTTCGCCGCTGGCCGCGCGGTTGAACATGTAACCGGCGGTCTGCACCGTGCGCAGCATCGGGCTGTTGTAGATGTCGGCGTTATTCAGGCCCAGATGCTCGAACTGTGCACCGACACCGACCGCAACACTGCGCGAGCGGTCGGTGATGCCGTCGTCGCCACTCAGGCACGGCGCCGGCGAGTGATCGCAGCGCTCGACGTGACGCACCAGCACGATCATGTCGCCCTTGGCCCACCCGGCCGCCAGCGCCCGGTCACCGGACACATTGCCATGGGCCAGGTCCGGCACCGCCGCCGGGGCGAGCAGCCACAGGGTCAGCGGGATCACCAGCAGCAACGCGGCGAGCACCACCCAGGTATTGCGATAGCGGGCCAGTCCGCTCAGAGAAATCGAGCGTTTGACGCCGAACAGACTCAGTCTCAATTCCACATCGGGCCGCCTCGTCGGCATCCATCACAGTCAATTCGATGCGGCGAGGGTAGAGAGACGGGCGTAAGTGACGAGTGAAACGCATGTGAAAAAAGTCTTGAAGCGCCCTTGTTACAAATTCCGTCGGACAAAAACCTTTCAGCTCTCGTGTTTGCGGCCGATACAGACCTGCTAACACCCTTGCTGGCTCAAAAAAACAACAATCTTCCAGCCTGACCGACGATCAAGTAGCTCTACGTTCCTGGAGGAATTGTGATGAATAGCTGGTTCGGCAACATCAGCGTGAACATGAAATTGGGCCTGGGCTTCGGCCTGGTCCTGGCCCTGACCTGCGTGCTGGCCCTGACGGGCTGGACCAGCCTCGGCGGCCTGATTGACCGCAGCAACTGGATGAGCGACATCACCCAGCTCAATGCCGGTCTGACCAAGCTGCGCGTGGTGCGCCTGCAATACATGCTGACCAACGGCGACGAAACCGCCGCGCAGAATGTACAAACCACCCTCGAAAGCTTCGCCGCGCAACAACAAGCGCTGATCAACAAGTTCAAGAGCCCGGAAAACGTCAAACTGCTGAAAGAGCAGGCCGCGACTATCGCCGAATACCAGACCTCGCTGAACAAGATGCGCAACGCCTACCGTACCGGCAACAGCGCCCGCGACGTGATGGGCACCAACGCCGACACCGCTTACAACCTGATCGAAACGATCAGCAAGCGCGTGCAGCAAATGGACATGAGCGAGCAGCGCTTCGAGCAGTTCCAGGCCATCACCCAGGCCAAGGAAGCGTTCATCCTGGCGCGCTATGAAGTGCGCGGCTACACCGCCACCACCAACGCCGAAACCGAGCAGAAAGCCGTCGGCCAACTGGACGCAGCAATCGCCAGCCTCAAGCAACTGAACGTGCATTTCGCCGCCACCCAGCAAGACGCCCTGCGTCAGCTGGAAACCGCCCTGAGCAACTACCGCAGCGCGTTGCAGGCGTACAAGAACGCCAACAGCGAAGCGGTGCAGGCGCGTAAGGAGATGACCGATCAGGGCACCGCGATCGTCAACACCAGCGAGCAGCTGTACCAGATCCAGCTCGACCGCCGTGACATCGAAAGCGCCCAGGCGCGTACCTTCCAGCTGATCAGCACCCTGCTGGCGCTGTTGGTCGGTGTGATTGCCGCGGTGATCATCACCCGTCAGATCACCCGTCCGCTGCAAGAAACCCTGGCCGTGGTCGAGCGCATTGCCAGCGGCGACCTGACCCAGAACGTCACGGTCACCCGTCGCGACGAACTCGGCGTGCTGCAACAAGGCATTGCCCGCATGGGCGTGACCCTGCGCGACCTGATCAGCGGCATCCGCGACGGCGTCACCCAGATCGCCAGCGCCGCCGAAGAACTCTCGGCCGTGACCGAGCAGACCAGCGCCGGGGTGAACAGCCAGAAGGTCGAGACCGACCAGGTGGCCACCGCCATGCACGAGATGACCGCCACCGTGCAGGAAGTCGCGCGCAACGCCGAAGAAGCCTCGCAAGCCGCTGCCGCCGCTGACGGCGAAGCCCGTGAAGGCGACAAGGTGGTGAATGAAGCCATCGCGCAGATCGAGCGTCTGGCCAGCGAAGTGGTGCGCTCCACCGAAGCCATGAGCGTGCTGCAACAGGAAAGCGACAAGATCGGCAGCGTCATGGACGTGATCAAAGCCGTGGCCGAACAGACCAACCTGCTCGCGCTCAACGCCGCGATCGAAGCGGCGCGTGCCGGTGAAGCCGGGCGTGGTTTTGCCGTGGTCGCCGACGAAGTCCGTGGCCTCGCCCAGCGCACGCAGAAATCCACCGAAGAAATCGAAGGTCTGGTCGCCGGTCTGCAGAACGGCACCCAGCAAGTGGCGGCGGTGATGAACAACAGCCGCGCCCTGACCGACAGCAGCGTGGCCCTGACCCGCAAGGCTGGCGACTCCCTGGAGAACATCACCCGCACGGTGTCGAATATCCAGTCGATGAACCAGCAGATCGCCGCCGCGGCCGAACAGCAAAGCGCCGTGGCCGAAGAAATCAGCCGCAGCATCATCAACGTGCGCGACGTGTCGGAACAGACCGCCGCGGCCAGCGATGAAACCGCAGCGTCCAGCGTTGAACTGGCACGCCTGGGTGGTCAACTGCAACAGATGGTCAGCCACTTCCGCGTCTGATCTTCACCTTTGCGCTGAACGAAAGATCGATTCGCGAGCAAGCCCGCTCCCACAGGTAAGGCGTTGAACACAACTCATGTGAACAACGCCATTCCCTTGTAGGAGCGAGCCTGCTCGCGATGGTGTCAGCCCGACCACCCCATACTCACTGCCGCAACGCTCACACCTCCCACGGATTCATCACTTCCACTCACGAGAACTGAAAGTCCTTCACGTTCGCGTGGCGATTGCTGCGCCTGGGCAGGTCGTGCATCTGATGGTCAGCCAAGCTTGTTTGGCTGTGAAGCCTCCGCGCGCAAACTCTCTATTAACCGTTTCTCCGTACCATCCAAGGTTGTCAGTGGCTTGGTAATACCCGTAACAGAAAATACTACGTCGACCTCGCAGTAACGGCCGCCGGCTCCTTTTTGGGTCACGAAATTCAAACGGCCATTGACACGTAATTCGCCCGCCCCATCATGGTTTTCAAACATCACTTCACCCTGTTGCGCAGGATAGCGGGGGTAAAACTCACCATCGACAAACGCCAGACTCTGAATGTCACTAGATGGAAAAGTAAAATTGTCACTGTGTTGACGGTCTTTTTTAAACCTCAAGGAGATTAATGCCAAGGGGGCCTCATTTAGACCTGCGACCTCCAAACCTAAGCCTTGATCGTCAAATCGATGAACAATTGTCGTTTTAAAAGTGATTTTTTTTTCTAAGTCTCCAATACCCGATTTAACCAGAACCGTTCCCTTCATCTCGCCCTGCGACTTGTTGATTCCCTGATCGGTTTCCATATCGCTCGCCTCTCTCTGCCCTATACCCATATGGGAATTGGCGCGAAATCAGCATGCTTCAAAAGCAGAAAATTTTGACCTGTCATAGATGACAGGTCATAAGATTTGATCGCGATTAAAGAGCCGCTATCAATGCCTCAGCCCCTCACCGTGTCCCGCGCTGGCGCAACGCCGATGGCATGAAATACGCGTCTTCCGGCACCGGTTGCGAGAAGTCCACGGTGGAGGCTTCTTCGTTGTCGAGGTTCTGCACGTAGTAACGCCGGGCCTGCAGGTCGTGGAACACGTCCAGTGCGCTCCAGGTGGTCGGCAGGTCGTAGAAGTTTTTCAGGTAGGCCATCGACACCCGCCACAACTCCCCTCGCCCATCGTATTGATCAACCAGCGCCGCGCCCCAGCTGTCCTCGTCGAGGAACAGCACGCGCTTGGAATAGACATGTCGCGCGCCCGGTTTCAGGTTGCCTTCAACCACCCACACGCGGTGCAGTTCGTAGCGGGTGAATTGCGGGTTGAGGTGGCCCGGGGTCAGCAGTTGCGCGTACTTCACGTCGGGGCTGCCGACCTTGTAATTGTTGTAAGGGATGTAGATTTCCTGCTTGCCCTTGAGCTTCCAGTCGTAGCGGTCCGGCGCGCCGTTGAACAGGTCGGTATCGTCTGCCGTGCGCAGGCCATCGGATGAGGCAATAGGCGTGTCATATGCCAGGTTCGGCGCACGACGCACGCGGCGTTGCCCGGCGTCATAGACCCAGGCCTGGCGCGGGTCCTTGAGCTGATCGAGCATCTCGTGCACCAGCGCCGCGCCACCGGCCAGTCGCGCCGGACTTTTCACGAAGGCGAGGTAGTAGAACAGGATGTTTTTCAGGTCGGCGTACTGCCCGCCCGGACGGTAGAAGTTGAACAGCGCTTCCTGCTGCGAAGTCACCAGCGCAAAGCTGCCGTTGCGCTGCACCGGCGCTTCGGATGCGCGACGTACCACGTAGATTCCGCGATAACGGGTGATGTGGTTCCACAGCACTTCGATGCCGTCCTTGGGCACCGGGAACGGTACGCCGCCGTAGGCATCGGCGAATCCGCTGCCGCCCTCCAGCAGCTTGGCCGAGGTCGCATTTTTCAGGGTGTTGTCGTACAGCCATTGCGGCGCCGAACCCGAGCGACGCGACGGGTAGACCGGCATCTGGAACGTGTCCGGGTAGCTGTTGAACAGCGCAATCTGACCGGGGCTGAGGTGGGCCTTGTACTGGTCGAGATTGGCCTTGGTAATGGTGAACAACGGCTTGTCCGCCGCATATGGATCCGGGTGATGTTGGCCCGGTTTGTAGCCGGCGGGCGCCTGGGTGATGCCGCCGGTCCAGGCCGGAATGGTGCCGGCGGCGTTGCCGGCGCGCTCGGCGCCCATAGGCGTGAGGGTGGTTTTCAGTTGTTCGGCTTGTTGCGGGGTGATGGCGGCGAGGGCGCTGCCGGCGGTGAGGCCCAGAACCAGCGCCAACATGGTTTTGCTGAATCGTGATGAGTAAAACATGATCGCTCTCCGTGTGAGGTCTGCAGGACACCGCAGTTCCCCTGTGGGAGCGGGCTTGCTCGCGAAGGCGGTGTGTCATTCAAAATAACGGTGACTGACACGGCGCATTCGCGAGCAAGCCCGCTCCCACAATGGATCTGCGTGTAGTCCTAAAGGAAATACTTGAGGTTGAACCCGACGTTGTCGCGGTCGCGAATCCCGTTGTTCTGCCCGCCGCCCCAGAAGTTGGTGTATTGCACCTCGGCTTCGAGCTTGTTCTGGTAGTTGGCCTTGATCCCCAGGGTGCAGGCCTTACGCCCGTCGATGGTGTTGCCGGCTTGATAGCTGTTGCCCTTGAAGTCGTCCTTGTAGACGACGTAAGGCGAGACGTTGACCCCGGCGTACACGTCGTTCCAGGTGCCGTTGAACATCACCGTGTAGCTGTAGGAGTTGCGGTTGACCTGATCGTCACGATCACCGCCGGACACATAAGAGGTGTTGCCGGTACCGGCGTAATAGCGCGTGCTGCCGTCGTAGGCGGTGTATTGCAGACTGCTGCCGCGCAGGTGTTCGGAGGCCAGTTCGAAGATGCCGAACATCGAGTCGAACGACAGCGTCGGGCCGAAGTTGTAGATGCTGCCCAGTGAGGTGTTGAACGCTTCCACGCGCTCGGCGTTGTTGATCTCGCTGTCTAGCGAGACCATCTGCCCGCCAACGTTGACGGGCTTGCCGGTCACCGCCACAGCGGCGCCGTTGGCCAGGTCGCCGATCAGGTCGTTGGTCGCGGCGATGCCGATCGGCAGGTTCGGTCGATAGGCGATCTCGCCGAATACTGAAGCCTGACCCAAAGTGGTGTTGAAGCTGAAACCATACATGCGGATGTCTTCGGCATAACGCCGATGCGCCTGAATGTTGCCCATCACATCGGCCGTCGCCAGACCGTTAGCCAGCGCCCCGGCCTGACTGCCAGCGACGCTGGAGAGCATGTTGGTCAGGGCATTCATGTCGATGCCCTTGTAGCCCCCCAGATCAGCGGCGATGGTCGGCTCCTTGGCGTGGTAGTTGACCAGATACAGGCCGAACTCGGTGCTGTTGAGCTCCTCGGCGATGTAGCGAAACGCAAAGCCAAACTGACCATCGTTGCGCGCGTTGTAGTCCTTGCCGATCGACGCCACTTTCAGCGTATTGCCGTAGGCCGGGGTCACACCGTTGGCGTACAGGCCAGTGCTTTTCAGCGCCGGGCCGAGCAATGGGTTGTTGCCCAGTGCGCTGTACAGACCGATGACGTTGCCGAAGCCCGGCACCGGGGTATCGAGCGCGGTGCCGCTGAAGTTGTTGTAACCGGTGTTGCCGCCATCGGCGAACAGGTCGGTCTGTGAGTAGAAAGTGCCGACCGGGTCGATGCGGGTTTCCTTCCAGTTGGTCTGGTAGAAGCTTTCCAGGGTCAGCGAATCGCTGAGGCCGATGTTGAAGCTCACGGCCTCCACCGGCATCAGCACTTCCTTGACCTCGGCCCCCGGCAAACGGTATTTGGCCGCGTCCACCGGGTTGGTGGTATTGATCCCGCCGCGATAGAAAATCCCCTCGCCCCAGTTGAACACCTGACGACCGACCCGCGCAGTGACCGGCATCCGCGCCACGTCCCAGTTACCGTAGACATAAGCGTCCAGCATTTCGATCCGGCTGCCGGCGATGTCGCGGGTCTGGCTGGTGAAGCGGTCGTCCTGCGGGTAGCTCTGACTCGGCTGCGACGGGTTGTTGTTGCGGTAGTAATCGTTGCGTTTGTCCATCAACTGGGTGTCGTAGAACGCCGTGCCGCGCAGGAACATCCCGTAGTTCTGGTAGTTGGCCTCAAGCTCCGAAGTGATCTTGTACACCTCGGAAACCAATCCAGTGTCGAAGTTGCGATTGCCGTCGTTGGTGTTGACGTCATCGTTGTTCTTGTCGCGGCCCTGCACCCGCCACAAACGGCCATAGGACAGGGTCGTGTCGATCGAGCCGGTGACCTGATTGTCCAGCACGCTGAACTCGGCAGCCTGCAGCGCATCCACCGCGCAGAGTTGCAGCAGCCCTGCCAGGCCGACACCGGGAAGTGCCACGCCAGTGAGGCGCAATCGAGTGTTGATCATGGGTTCCTCCTTCCTTGTTCTTATTGTTTTTTGCGTGGCCGCGACGGCTACGGTGCCAACCCCGCGGGGACATAAATCCGGCTGTGCGCGCCGAAATGCCCGAGCAGTTTGAACAGCTGCTGATTGAGTGCCGGATGCTCGAACGTCTCGCGCTGTAGTTGATTGCCGCTACTGAAATCACTGGTCACCGGCGCCGTATCCAGCCATTGACCGATGGCTTCATCGAACGCTGCCGAGTCCTCGACCGACTCGGCGCTGACCACGTCGCGCAAGTAGTCCACCGAGTACGGCGGATACTGTTGGTCTTGAGCGACATCGGCGTAGGTCGCGAGCATCGGATGCGCCTGACCGGCGCGCAGCACGCGACGCAGCCAGGTCGATTGATACTTCTCGATTTCCATGTGGCGGGTGGCGACGCGCTCGATCGAGGCTTTTTTATCATCGGCAAAACCGGCCAGCGCCTTGCCTTCCAGCAGCAACAGACTCGGCAGTTCTACGCCGGGCAGCGGCTTGGCGTGATACGGCTGGGTCAGGTCCTGCACGTGGTGCACGCCCCAACCGAGGAACCGGTAACCCCAGTAAGAATGGCCACTGGCGAATGCCAGTCGCGCCAGCCCCAGGTACTGATAAGCGCGCCAGTCCGGCCAACTGCGCTGGAGAAATCCGGCAGCGGCATACACCACCGGACTCTCATGGAAGAAGCCCATGTGGAATGGCGCCTGCGAGCTGTACTGAAAACGCGCATCACCAAACGGCTGCGGGCCGAAGCCATACAGCGCGCCGACCTCGCCGGGGTTGTCGCTGAACAGATTGATGTCGTGACCGTAATCCGGCTCGTCGGCGGCACTTGCCAGCACCGCCAGCGGCTCGACTTTTTCACCGTCCGCCACGCGAATGAAACGCTGACGATTCCATGGCGAAAGCGTCTGTTCGACCATCACCTGATCGGCACTGAGATGTTCGCGCTCGGGCAGGTCTTGACCCGGCAACGGCTGAATGACCATCGCCAGGTGAATGCGCGGATTGAGCCGTAACGCGGTGAGAAAATCGTGGCGCAGATCGTCACTCGGTACGGCGGGCAGCTTCAGATTGTCGGGGCGCGGCGGGTACTGGGTGAAGTGTTCACGGGCGAAGCTTTCCTGTTGCTCCAGCAGCGCGACCACCGCCGGATACTGCTCGGCAAGAAAACGCTCCAGCGGCTCGACCTCGACCGGCGGCGCATCGCGCAGCGCCGGCAGTTCCTGCAACGCCAGATAGCTGCCCACCGTGTGGTTCCACCAGCCCCACGCCGTCGGGGCCGTTGCACAAAGCAGCAACAGGAGAAAGGTCAGCTTCATTGCTTTTAATTCTTATTGGAGGTGCTGTGGGGGGTTGAGCCTAACAACCGCCGCCGACGCTGACACTGTCCGATCTCACCAGAAAAAGTCTCCGATAGCGCCATGTGCACAATAGCGAGAACACCAATGTTCCCCTGTGGGAGCGGGCTTGCTCGCGAAGGCGGTATGTCAGTTTGCACATGCAGTGACTGATACACCGCCTTCGCGAGCAAGCCCGCTCCCACAGGAGATCACCACCGTACTTTTAAGCGGGGTAACCGGTGATTTTGCGGATGCTCTGGTACAGCGGCTTGAGCTGGCGATACATGCGCAGGTACACCTCGTTGTACAAACGCTCATAGACCTGCTGTGCCTCGGGCTGCGGGGTGAATACCGTCCCGACGCGGGTCATCGCGGCGATCGCCGTGGGGAAATCCGCATAGAAGCCCAACCCCACCGCACAGCAGATCGCCGCGCCCAGCCCGGACGCTTCGTACACATGCGGACGCTCCGCCGGCAGGCCAAAAATATTCGCCGTGAGCTGCATCGCCGCATCGCTCTGCGAACCGCCACCCGCCACCCGCAGACGCTTGATCGAAACCTTCGAGCGCTTCTCGATGTTCTCCAGCCCCTGGCGCAGCGCATACGCCAGTCCTTCCAGAATCGCCCGGTAAATGTGCGCGCGGGTGTGCACGTCGCCGAAGCCGATCATCGCGCCTTTGGCTTCGACACCCGGCTCACGAATCCCTGGCGACCAGTACGGTTGCAGCATCAGCCCCATCGACCCCGGCGGCACCGCGTTGACCAGCGCATCGAACAGTTGCTCGGGCTCGATGCCCTGCTCTTTGGCCTGCTGCATCTCACGCAGACCGAACTCGTTCTTGAACCAGCTGACCATCCAGTAACCGCGATAAATCATCACCTCGCAGTTGTACTGATCCGGCACCGCCGAGGGGTACGGCGGGATCAGCGGGACGATTTCCAGATAGCGCGAACGGGTGCTGGTGATCGTCGCGGTAGTGCCGTAGGACAGGCACACCGTGCTCGTCTCGACCACGCCGGCACCGACCACTTCGCAGGCCTTGTCGGCGCCCGCGGCAATCAGCGGCAAGCCCTCGGGAATCCCCGTGTGGCGGCTGGCTTCAGCGCTGATGTAGCCGAGGGTTTCGCCGGGCTTGTGCAAGGTCGGCAATTGCTCTGGACGCACCGCCAGCGCCTGCCATTTCCAGTCACTGGGCGCGGCCCATTTCAACCGTTTGAAGTCGAACGGCAGATAGCCGACGCAGCAACCCACCGAGTCGACAAAGCGCCCGCACAGACGATGAGTGAGAAAGCCCGAGAGCAGCAGAAACTTGTCGGTCGCCGCCCAGACTTCAGGCTGGTGTCTGGCGATCCAGTTGGCCTCGGCCTGAGCGCGAAAGTAATCCACCGTCGCCTGCGCGCCGACCAGTTTGAACAGCCAGCCCCACGGCCCTTTGATCCCGCCCTCCACTTCGCTCTGACGCTGATCGAGCCACAGAATGGCCGGGCGCAGCGGCTTGCCCTGAGCATCGACGTTGATCACCGTGCCGCGCTGAGTGGTCAGCGACACCCCGGCAATCTGCGAGCGATCAATCCCGGTTTGCGCCCACACCTGCTGACAGGCTTCGCCGAGTTTTGCCCAATAATATTCCGGGTCCTGTTCGGCCCAGCCCGGTTGCGTCGAGTAATACGCCTGCAACTCGACCTTGCCTTTGCCCAGCAGATTGCCCTGCAAATCGAAGAGCAATGCGCGCACGCTCTGGGTGCCGTTGTCGATCGCCAGCAGGTAGCGCTTGTTCGAGTGGTTATCCATGGCGCTCTCTTCAAGGGGCATCAAGGCGTGGCATCCGGCAGACCGTGATGGCGTTGCCACAACGCCCGGTAACGCTGCAGCTCTTGCTGCCAGTGTGCATCGTCCCAGCCCAGGCGTGGCTGGCAGAGTTGGCGGATGGCAGCGAAATGTTCTTCACCACCGCGCGCCAGCAACAGGCCCAGACGGGTGCGGCGCAGCAACAGATCATCGAGGTGCAGCACCATTTCCGCCTCACAGGCGAAGGCCAGTTCTGCCCACAAGGTGTCGGTGTTGCCGACCGTTTCGTGACCCAACTCGGCGATCAACTGCGCCAGCCGCGGCAGGTCGCGACCGTGGCGTCCGGCCAGACGTCGCCACTGTTGCGGGCTGAGTCCGGGGATCGGCAGCGGCGGCACCGGTGCGAACACTGGCGCGGCATCATCTTCGAAAGAGCGACCGAGCATATCGGCACAAGCCTTGAGCACTTCGATGGCTTGCGGGCGAAACGTCGTCAGTTTGCCGCCGGCCAACGTGACACAACCCGGCTCCTGCCACAGCACATGTTCACGGGTTTCATTCGACGGCTTGCCTTGCTGTGCACCCGCCGCGCTGCCCACCACCGGACGTACGCCGGACCAGGTCGACAGCACATCGCTCGCCGTCACTTCGGCACCTGGAAATTGTTGCGTGCAAGCCGCCAGCAGATAGTCGAGTTCGTCGGCGCTGATGCTCGCGCTCTGATCCAGATTCTCGCGATGATCGAGGTCGGTAGTGCCAACCACCGTCGCGCCTTCCCACGGAAAAACGAACACTGGCCGACGGTCGCGCTCATGCAAAAAAGTGAAGGCCTGCGCCACCGGCAAACGCCAGCCCGGCAGCAGCAGATGACTGCCGCGCAATGGCCGTAGTTGTCGCGGTGCCTCGGGCAAACGCAAACGCTCAGCCCACGCGCCCGTCGCCACCGCCAGCACGCCGCAACGCAATTGCAGCGATCCACCCGCTTCGCAGTCCTCGATCTGCACCCCACACACCCGACCGTTTTCACGAAGCAGATGTTCGACGCGCACCCCGTTAAGCACCACTGCGCCATCGGCTCGCGCTTCGCTCAACACGCGCATCACCAGCCGTGCGTCATCGGTCAGCGCATCGACAAAACAGGTGCCGCCGAGCAGGTGGTTTTCCTTCACCCCCGGCGCGAGAAAACGCAGTTGCTGCGCGTCATGAAAACGATGGCTGCGGCGTCCGGCCAACGCGTCATACACCGACAATAAGCCACCGAGCACACGCGGCCCGGGAAAGCCGCCGCGATAGTGCGGCATCATGAAACTCATCGGCTCCACCAGCCCCGGCGCTTCGTCGAGCAGGCGCTGGCGCTCGCGCACCGAATCACGGGTCAGGCGCCATTGGCCCTTGGCGATGTAACGCAAACCGCCGTGGACCATTTTCGACGATCGGCTGGAGGTGCCCCAGGCGAAATCCCGTTGCTCCAGCAGCAGACAACGCCAACCGCGCCGTGCCGCTTCGCGCAGAATTCCGGCACCGCTGATGCCGCCGCCGATGACGATCAGATCCCAGCTTGCGTCGGCCAATGTCGGCAAGGTTTGCTGGCGCCACGCGGCGTTCCAGTCCGGGTGCATGGCCGTCACTCCTGCAACAGCGTGCCGGGGTTGAGGCGCCCGGCCGGATCGAAGTGCCTGCTCAGCGCCTGCAAAGTGTCCATCGCCAGCGCACCCTTCTCGCGCGGCAGGTACGGCGCGTGATCCTTGCCGACCCCGTGCTGGTGGCTGATGGTGCCGTGGTTGTCGACGATGGTCTGGCTGGCCGCGTGCTTGAGTGCCTGCCAGCGCGCCAGCGTCGCCGGATAATCCGCCGCCGGGCGAAACACGTAAGTGGTGTAGATGCTCGAGCCTTCGCCGTAAACGTGGGACAGATGGTTGAACACATGCACCCGCTCGCCTTGCGCTGCCAAGGCATCGCGCAGGCTGTTTTCGATCAGGTTGAGCAGGTGGTCGACGTTGCTCCAGTCGGTGGCGGTTTCCAGGGTGTCGACCACGTAACCGGCGTTCCACAGGTTCTCGCGCAGGTAGGGGAAACGGAAGCGGTTCTGCGCCCACTTCTTGCCGAGCAAGGTGCCGGTGAACACGCCGCCGAAAGCTTTCAGATGCTGCCGCGCCTGGCTCAACGACAGCGCGTTTTGCCGACGGTTGCCGGTCACGCCGAAGGTTAGCAGGCACTTGCCTTCACCGGCACCGCGCAGGTTCAGATACTTTTCCAGCCAGGCGATCTGCTGCGGATGACCGGCCAGCGCCAGTTGGGTTTCGGTCTCCACCGCGTTCGACAGGCGCAGCATCGACAACGGCACTCGCGCCTGGGCCAATTGGCGGATCGCTTGCAGCGCTTTGCTCCAACTGGGCAAAAACACCCCGTAAAAACGCTCATCGGCGGGCAGCGGACTGACCCGCACTTTGACTTCGGAAATGATCCCGAAACGGCCTTCGCATCCGAGCACCACTTCGCGCAGATCAGGCCCCGCCGCCGAGGCTGGGAAGGTCGGAATTTCCAACGGCCCGGCAAAGGTTTCCAGGGTGCCGCCGGCGAACAATTGCTCGATGCGCCCGTAGCGCAACGACTGCTGACCACTGGAGCGACTGGCGACCCAACCGCCCAGCGTCGACAACTCCCACGACTGCGGGAAATGCCCCAGCGTGTAGCCGCGAGCGCGCAGCTGACTTTCCACCTGCGGGCCACTGGCGCCGGGGCCGAACGTCGCCAGTTGGCTCTGCTCGTCGAGGTCGATCAGGCGATTCATCCGCGCCAGCGACACAGTCACCACCGGCCGCGCCGAATCCGGCGGATTGATATGCCCGGCCACCGAGGTGCCGCCGCCGTAGGGAATCAGGCACAGGTCCTGCTCATGGGCGAGCGCCAGCAATTGACGGATCTGCGCGGCGGTCTCGGGAAACGCCACCGCGTCCGGATAATTGCCCAGCGCACCTTCGCGCAGCGCCAGCCAATCCGGCAGGCTCTGGCCCCGGGCGTGCAGCAGGCGGTCATGGGCGTCGACGCTGTACAAGGTGTGCGTCGCCAGCCGCGAGACCGGCACCCGCGCCAATGCCGCGTCCAGCGTGGCATCGGGCAACACGTGCCCGGCCCCCAGTCGTTCATGGAGAAAACTCGCGCCCTGCGCCGGCAGTTCGACCACCGTGGTTGCATCTCCCCAGCCGTTCCAGCGTCGCATGCGTGTGTCCTTCTTATGCAGTCTGATCAGTGATGTGGCAGGCCTCCATACTAGTCAGCGGCCAAAAAGTGTCACGGTCGCATCCGGCCAGTTCGAGTAGCCAATTGAGTCAAACGTCGCGCAAGTGCCAGCCATTTACTTTAGTCGGGGTTTCAAATTACCTTTCAGGCATTCATTCGCTCACGCAGGCCTTGATCAAGGGATTCGGATCATGCAATCGCTCGGCTTCACCTCGGTTCCGCCGCTGCTCAAATACGTGCGCCATGCCGAGCAACTGGGCATGGCCATCGAGCCGGCGTTGGCGGCAGCCGGATTGCAGGCGCAGCAACTGAGCGACAACAGCCTGCGCCTGCCGGGCGAAACCCATGAACGCCTGCTCGATTATTTCTGCGAGCACTCGGGCGATCCGCTGTTTGGTCTCAACGCGGCCAACTTCGTCCTGCCCAATTCCTGGAGCGTGCTCGGTTACATCACCATGAACTGCGCGACCCTGGGCGATGCCATGAGCCGGATCATGCCGTTCGAAAAACTGGTGGGCGACATGGGCGTCAGCCGCGCCGAAGTGCAGGACGGTCATGTACACCTGATCTGGACTTGCCGCTATGAGCGCCCGCGCATCCGCCGGCATCTGGTGGAAAACGTTCTTGGTTCATGGCTGCAATATGCCCGCTGGATCGCCGACACACAGATGTCGCCCGCTGCCGTCTGGCTCGAACACCCATGCCCGACAGACGCCAGCCAGGCGCAATACGAAGCGTTTTTCGATTGCCCGGTGCTGTTCGAGCAGGCGTATTCGGCGCTGATCGTGCCGCTGGCGTATCTGCAATTACCGCTGCGTCAGGCCGATGCGCAATTGCTGCGCACCTTGGAAGAACACGCGATGGGCTTGATGGCGACGCTGGAGGATGCGTCGCTGGAACAGCGGGTCAAAAGCATCCTGCGCCAGTTGCTCAAGGAAGGTTTGCCGCGCAAGGAACAGGTGGCCGAGCAGCTCGCGGTGTCGGTGCGCACGTTGCAGCGCCAGTTGCATCAGGCGGGGACGTCGTATCAGCAGATTCTGGATGATTTGCGTCAGGAGCTGGCGGAGCATTATTTGCTCAACAGCACGTTGCCGATTCAAGACATTGCGCAGTATCTGGGGTTTACCGAGCCGCGGTCGTTTCATCGTACGTTCAAGAGCCGGCGCGGGATGCCGCCGGGGGAGTTTCGGCAGATGCATCGTGGGTGATTGTTCTGGCCTCATCGCGAGCAGGCTCACTCCTACAGTGAGTCGTGCGGAACACAAAATCTGCGTTCACTGAAGATCATTTGTAGGAGTGAGCCTGCTCGCGATGAGGCCAGCCGCCATAACGCAGTAAACACTTTTAGTACAAATGTTTAAAGACACTCAGTGTTACGCCCTACTGCCTACAAATCCTTGCGCCACTGCCTACGGCTACGCCAGAATCCGCCGGCTTGTGCGCCCTGGAGGCCGTCGGTAACTTGAGTCCGTCACTGATTTCCAGTGATCGGGTTTAGTAGCCCGAGGTTTTTGGGGCGTATCGCTCATCAGACAGTCAGGTCTTGCCTGAACGTTATGGTGGCTGTGCGCAGGGCGCCCTCGGGCGCGCCGGTTTCCCAGATCCCCGGTCTACTAACCTGCGCACGGCTGCCTCCATTTCTTTTAGTAGGGAAACGGCGGCCAGCCCTAAATGAGGATCTGGCAAATGTTCAAAGTTACACCCAACCCGCCGTCCACCGACGCGGCCTCCCCCTACGAATCCCCCGAATCAAGGAAATTCCACGAAGCCGCCGAGCGCGCCCTCGACCACTACCTCGGCCCACCGAGGCCCGCGATCATGGGCACCCCATACCAGCCCAATCGTCTCTACATGGCCAATCCGGCCAGCGGCACCGAACCGTTGCTGGCCGATGCCTGCGAATCCCTCGGCTCGGCCACCGTGATGCTCAACGACTTCGCCGGTCTGCTGGAAGGCTCGCACCGCAAGACCCTGCAAGGCATCGCGCAGGTGGTGATGGTGGCGGAAATCGCCGTCAATCGGGTGCTGGATCAATTAGTGCCGACCGAATAGCGAAAAAGCCCCCCGGCAGGCCCTAGTGGTCTTGCGGCGGGCGTTTTTGGGTGTCGCGTCTCCAACCCCGGTCGCGGTGGGGAGCACCCACC